>JAYSWI010000445.1:0-1436 GCA_043718125.1 Flavobacteriales bacterium | reverse complement strand
TAAAGGTGAATGCCTCTTGAAAATCTTTGAAGCGGAACTCGCGCACCAATTTATTGTCAACTTCTTTCCACATGGATGTTGAAGGGTTTGATATGGCTCAAAAGTATGAAAAGCCAAAAACAACATTCAATTCCTTGGTTTATGTAAATCTTTGGCAACATATCATCTTGGAGTTTTTGTTTTTTTGCGGTAAACAAATTACAGATGAGAAAATTCGCCCTTGCCACCATTGCACTTTTTGCGCTTGCCTGCTCGGCAAAAAAAACTGTGACAACCGCTGCTGCTATCACCCAAGCGGATGCGGATAGAGGCAACTCAAAATTTAGTGGTGTAACAATGGCTAGTTTGAATGAGGGCAAAATGAATTACGAAGCCAATTGCGGTAATTGCCATGGACTAAAACCATTAGACTCTAAAGATGAAAATGGCTGGAGAGATATAGTGCCGCCAATGGCAGAAAAAGCACAGATTGATGAGCACACCCAGGATATGATTTTGCAGTATGTGGTGACTATGTGTGGGAAATGATTGTGGTTAAAATCATTCGCGCCAGCCTCGCAAAAATTCTTCAACGCCCATTCTCTTTTTTCCTTCAAGTTGTAAGTTGGTTGCTGAATAGCTGCCGTCCGCACATCGGAAATGCAGAAACGTTTTTCCGTCTGTCTCATAATTCTTATCTGCTGAAAATTCTTCTGCTGAAATTTTTGTTCCCATAAAAATTTTCAGAACTTTTCCATTCAGCAGAGTCCATGCGGATGGGTAAGGAGATAGACCGCGAATGAAATTGTGTACTTCGTTGCAGGTTTTCGTCCAATCAATTTTACAATCGTCTTTGAAAATTTTTGGTGCGTGCTTCACCACTTCACCGGAAGAAATTAGTTCTTGCTGATTCATTGTTTGCACTTCTGCGTTTGCAATCATGTTTACTGAATCGAGCAAAGTCTGCGCTCCTATTTTCATCATTGCATCATGCAGTGCACCGGCAGTTTCATTTTCTCCAATAGCAATTACAGTGCGTTGAATAATATTTCCTGTATCAATCTCTTGCTTCAAGAAAAAAGTTGTTACTCCTGTTTCTTTCTCTCCATTGATGATGGCCCAATTGATAGGTGCCGCTCCGCGATAAGCAGGCAGCAGAGAACCATGCAAGTTGATTGTGCCAAGCAAAGGCATTTGCCAAACAGCCTCTGGCAACATGCGAAAGGCGACTACTACAAATAAGTCTGCATTGAATGATTTCAACTCCGAAAGAAAATTTTCATCCCGCAGTTTTTCGGGTTGCAACAGAGGAATGTTGTTCTCAATTGCGTATTTCCTCACTGCGCTCACATTCATCTGTTGACCCCGCCCTGAAGGTTTGTCTGCAACCGTTACAACACAAACAATTTCATGTTCGCTCTTATACAAAGCATCCAGAGATGCCACTGCAAATTCCG
>JAYSWI010000444.1:0-4128 GCA_043718125.1 Flavobacteriales bacterium | reverse complement strand
CCATCATCTTTTATACAGCATTGATTAACACAATTCAAGTTAATCATTCACAGCACACCGTAGCGAAGATTGGCCTAAAACAGATACCGATACGGTATAACACGCTGACCTTTTCGCAATTCCAAAACGGTTTTCTTTAAATCTTTCAATGTAACTCCACTGTCGCGCAGCATCTGCGAGGCTTTGTCTTTGCCTTCAACAAGCGCAAGCAGCAAATGTTCAATGGCTACATACTCATCGTTGAATTCCTTCAAATGATTTTGCGCACGGGTCAAGGCGATGTTTGTTTCATACGAAATTGAAAGTTGCCCGCCCGAAACTTTTGGCAACGATTCAATTATCTTGTCCAATGCCTGTTCCAGAATGTTCGTGTTCACATTCAGTTTTTTCAACAAGAACGGTGTCACATTTTCGTCCACTTCGAAAATGCCTTTTAGCAGGTGTGTATTCTCGATGATTTCCTGCCCTTGTCTAAGATTATTTATTGGGCCTTTTGTATAGTTTCCTGAGCCTTGAGTATGAATTTTGAAAAGTCTATGTTTTGAATTTGTCGCATAAATGACTTCGTGCACTTGTCAAGGATGCAGCCATGCATATTTGAACTGAAACATTGTCTTGTGCTTGCTTCATTGTATGTCTAATTAGTAAGTACACTTAAACTATAAAGAATAATTCTACATCTTTGGCCATTGCATATTCATTTATGAAAACTTTGGTGATTGATAACTACGACAGCTTCACTTACAACCTTGTGCACTACTTGGAGCAAAGTTGTGATGCTGAAATTGTGGTGAAGCGAAATGATGAAATAGCCATCGATCAGGTCAATGATTTTCATCAGATAGTGATTTCGCCAGGCCCTGGCTTGCCGCACCAGGCAGGCATCACCGTACCGCTCATTCAAAAATATTGTGCTTCAAAAAAAATTCTGGGTGTTTGCCTTGGCCATCAAGCCATGGCAGTGGCTTTTGGTGGTACACTGAAGAATTTATTGCAAGTGCATCATGGTATTTCAAGAAAAACGATGTTGAAGGAAAGGGATGTTCTGTTCGATGGTTTACCTGCCACATTTATGTCAGCGCGTTACCACAGTTGGGCGGTGGACGAGCAGACCTTGCCAGTAGGTTTTGTGGCAACAGCTATAGATACGGACGGTGAAATCATGGCAATGAAACACAACCAATACAATTTGCGCAGCGTGCAGTTTCATCCGGAAAGTGTGCTTACAGAATATGGTTTGCAAATGATCAAGAATTGGATACGTTTGATATGAAAATCTTCCTCATCGGTTATATGGCCTCCGGCAAAAGCACATTGGGTGTGCAATTGGCCGATGCGCTAAATCTGCCTTTTGTTGATTTAGATGATGAGATAGAGAAGAGCAATGGAAAAACAATTGCGGAAATATTTGAAGAAGAAGGCGCAATTCGATTTAGAGAATTGGAAGAAGAGGAATTGGAAGACATCATCACACACCAGCAGAAATTTGTGATGGCCACCGGTGGCGGTGCTCCTTGCAACTTCTACAATATGCAACGCATGAATGAGGCAGGCATCACTATTTATCTGAATGTGCCGGCAACAGAACTGCAAAAAAGAATAATTTCTTCTGAAAATAAACGGCCCGTTGTTGCAAAAATTGAGAAGAAGGATTTGCTGCAATTCATTGAAAGGAAAGTGACAGAACGCAACTACTTCTACCAACAGGCGGGGCACACCGTATCAGGCCCAAGCATTGACCTGTCTGATTTACTAAAACTGCCCCTCAACAGTTAGCAGCCCATTACTTTCGCGCCCCGTTTTCATCCAAACAAATAGTAAAACAACAGTATGAAAAAAGTACACAACTTCAGCGCAGGGCCTTGCATACTACCTCGCGAAGTCATCGAGCAATCGGCACAATCCATTCTTGAATTTGACAACATGGGTTTGTCTTTGATTGAAATCTCTCACCGCTCCAAAAACTTCGAAGCCGTGATGGATGAAGCAAGAAATCTGGTAAAAGAAATTCTTGGTCTGAAACCAAACTATGAAGTGCTCTTTCTGCAAGGCGGTGCCACGCTTGGTTTTTATACCATAGCATTGAATATGATGAAAGAAGGAGGAAAGGCAGCTTATGCCAACACGGGTGTGTGGGCCAGTGCAGCTATCAAGGAAGCGAAACTTGTAGGACAAACTGATGTCATCGCAGATTCTTCGGACAAGAATCACTCATACATACCAGAATTTGAAGTGAATGGCGATTATGATTATTTCCACTTCACATCCAACAACACCATATTCGGAACACAGTATCAGAAATTTCCGAAGTGTAGCGTACCTCTGGTTTGCGACATGAGTTCAGATATTTTCTCCAAACAGTTTGATGCCAATGAATTTGCTTTGATATATGCTGGTGCACAGAAAAACATGGGTCCTGCGGGAACTGTTTTGTACATCATTGACAAAGACAAACTGAATCCGTCAGGAAGAAAACTTCCTACTTATTTGGATTTGAAAGCCCACTATGAAAAGGATTCGATGTTGAACACACCGGCAGTGTTTGCAGTGTATGCAAGCATGCTCACACTGCGTTGGATAAAAGCAAATGGTGGTCTTAAAGGAATGGAAGATCGCAACCGTGCGAAGAAAGATTGTTTCTACAACGAACTGGATCGCAACAGCTTATTTCATGGGCACAGTGTCCCTGATTCCCGCTCGTGGATGAATCCAACATTCCGACTAAACAATGACACACTTGCACCGGAGTTTGACAAGATGTGGAAAGATGCGGGCATCAGCGGCATTGCCGGACACCGCTCTGTAGGCGGCTATCGCGCAAGTATGTACAACGCATTGCCCATAGAAAGTGTGCAGGTGCTTGTAGATGTAATGCAAGAGTTTGAAAAACAAAAGGGATAATTCAATAGGACACGGATTTGAACGGATGAACACAGATTGGAATCCGTAATAATCTGTTTCAATCAGTGTAAATCCGTGTCCCATACAAAACTCAGCACATGAAGATATTAGCAAACGATGGCATAGATGCCACAGGAAAAAAAGCCCTCGAACTGATGGGCTGCACAGTAGTAACTGAAAAGGTAGCGCAGGAAAATCTGGCTGCCGCCATCAACGATGAAAACTATGTGGGTGTGCTGGTACGCAGTGCCACTACCGTCCGCAAAGAAGTAGTTGACGCATGTCCGAACCTGAAGTTCATTGGGCGCGGTGGTGTAGGCATCGACAATATAGATGCTGAGTATGCGCGAAGCAAAGGTGTTGATGTATTCAATACGCCAGGCTCAAGCTCACAAGCAGTTGCAGAGTTGGTCATTGCCAGCATGTTCGCAGCCGCGCGTGGTGTTTATGATTCGGGTACACACATGCCCGTGAAGGGCGCCATTGAATTTGAAACCTTAAAGAAAAAATATGCGAAGGGTTTTGAACTGCGCGGCAAAACACTTGGCATCATAGGCTTCGGAAGAATAGGTCAGGCACTTGCTGCTTATGCACTTGGCTGTGGCATGCGTGTGATTGCGCACGACCGCACCAGTGATGATCACAAAACAATTGTTTTGGACATAGCAGGTCATGATGTACCTGTGAATGTTCCTTATCAACCATTTCATGCTACGCTTTCGCAATCTGATTTTATCTCTTTGCATGTGCCCAAGCAAGCCAATGGCGCAGCAGTGATTGATGCTGAAGAATTTCAGTATATCAAAAAGGGAGCTGTCTTGATCAATACCTCACGCGGTGGTGTGATAGACGAAAAAGCATTGATAGAAAATCTTGATAGCGGTCACATTTCGTTCGCTTGTCTGGACGTATTTGTTGGTGAGCCAAAACCTAACGAAGCTTTGTTGAAGCATCCCAAAGTAATTGCCACACCACACATTGGGGCTTCTACTATGGAGGCACAAGAGCGCATTGGGCTTGAGATAGCCGAGAATGTAAAGCGGGTGATGGGGTTATAGGTCTCTCGCAAAGGCGCAAAGACGCAAAGACAATGCAATCTTAAAGTAGCGATATAAACCTTTGCGACTTCGCGCCTTTGCGAGAAAAAGAAAAAAGAAATGAACGAAAACGAACTTTCAAAAATCATAGTAGATATAGATTTCGCAAAAGAGTCTCTCGCAAAGTCGC
>JAYSWI010000443.1:0-1440 GCA_043718125.1 Flavobacteriales bacterium | reverse complement strand
TTTTCTATTGTCCTTTCACAACAATGAAATTTCGATGGAGGCATTTTCAATTGAAAATTTTCAGCAATTTATAGAGCCAATTGTTGACACAATCAGCAACATTGTTTATTACAGCAATTACAACAACTATTATCCAGCATTTGAATATTTGATATTTAATACCATAGATAGCACTACCCAGATTTTGCGCTATTTCGTTGATGAGGAATTGATGCAGCGATATAGGGCGCAATACAGGGACCTTGGGCCACGCCAAAAGCTGGAAGCATTTAGATTGGAATTGCAGACCGGCATTGATAAGGAAATTCATAGCGCATTCATGACTGGATTTCCTGCATCACCCTTTTATCAACCACTTAATATTCCAATGTTTGTTGTTCACGACACGCTGCTCATTTTTGATCATGCACACGACAAACTGATACGCTATAGCAAATTAAACGAAGCGTTGGATAGCGCACACATAGAATATCACAAGCATCAGAAAAACCTGAAGTGGTGTGAGTTGCTTCTGCAAGATGACATTACGAACCTCATTTATACTTGGCACGAGAGGGCTGGAATTGTGTATGTGACAAACCTAAATACTGTGTCTGGAGTGGCACAAGATGTTCGCAAATTTTCATACAAATACGCTGAGAAAATAAAGATCCATAATGGGTTGGCATATTACATCTACAGGCCTTATGAGAGTTCACAGAATAGATTTTTGTACAATGAGAAAATTGGTTGTGGTATGTAAAAATGCAGAATGAAAAGCAGTGTTCTCGTTTAAACATTTGTCATTGTTTTTCTTCAAGGCAAAGCAACACGCCAATTCGGAATCAGGATCATTTGTGTTTTTACATTCTTACATTCGCACCATAAATAAAAAAAATCCATTAAAAATGTCACAAGAACATAATGATAATAACCCTCACGGACACCAAGAAGCCGAACAAAATGAGATAGGCGCACCGGTGCTTTTTGCCTTTGTTTGTGTTGCAGTTGTCCTTCTTATTATTTATTTCGTTGCGTAATTGACGAGATAATTCTTTACCAAGCAAAACCATTCGCTATGCGGATGGTTTTTTTATCCAAAAAAAAGAGCATAAAAAAACCGCCCTGAACTTCAAGACGGCTTTTTTTTTCTATAAACCTAGCTTATTTGTTTTTATCAAATTTTGCGTATCGCGTTTTGAATTTGTCGATACGACCTGCTGTATCCACAAGCTGCATTTTACCTGTGTAAAATGGGTGTGAGCTATGCGAAATCTCCAACTTAATCAGTGGGTATTCATTGCCATCTTCCCACTTGATGGTTTCTTTAGTATTGGTTGTGCTTTTGCTTAAAAAAGCGTATTCGTTACTCATGTCCTTGAATACAACTGGACGGTAACTTTCTGGATGAATGCCTGATTTCATTGTGTTGTTTGTTTTAAACGGGCGGCAAATATAGCC
>JAYSWI010000442.1:0-13284 GCA_043718125.1 Flavobacteriales bacterium | reverse complement strand
CGGTAATGCTTCTCTATTTTTCTCACTTAGTCGCTTTCGGTGTATTTGGAATTGTAGTGCTTATTGTATCTAGTCAGGAGGCTCTTACAGCCATAAGAAATCAAAAAAAACCATTCGTCTTTCGCAAGGAAATAATCATTCGTCTGATAATTGTTTTCCCTATTCCGCTCTTCCTTTTGATTCAATATCTGCTTCGCGATACGGAGTCAGTCAATTACTCCCGACTCACCAACAATGAAATTTGGCGCTACCTTCTCCACGTCAAAGGCAACGATTGTTATTCACCACGCGAATTTGTTTATGACCGTTGGCTTTGGATAATGGCGGGATTCGGTATTGTGTTGTCATTTTTGGTTCTGCTAGTACACAAAAAACTAAGGGTTAAAAAAAGAGATATTCTATGGATTTCGCCAACCAGTTTGTCCATTTTATTAATAGGTATTGCCTTAGTGATTTTCTGTTTTGTATTGCCAGATTCATCTGCCGGAGGTGGTGGTGCTCTTACAATCAGGTTGGCTTTTCTTTCTGTTTTTTTCATTGCCCTGTTCCTGTTTTCTATCGTTCGAAATTCAATGGTTTTGCTTGCGATGATGTTGGCATTAAACGTAGTTGCAATCGACAAAACAAATTATGTGCGCCAAAAGCAAATTGAACATCAAGATTATTGCGCTGACATATTTGAAATGGCCAATAAAATTTCTGAAAATGAAGTGTTGTTATTTTTTGATTACAGTGCGCAGTGGCCTATGAATCACACTCCAAAATATGCCGCAACGAAACGCAATCTTATAATGCCCGATAATCTTGGTGCGCACAAATTATTTTCACCCGTGCGCTGGCTCAAAGACAAACGCTTAAACAAGTCTGTATATAGTGCGGTTTGCGATCAGTGGAATTGTAATCTAGGTGGGTTAGAACAAGCATTGTCAAGACCCGTCAACTATTTTCTTGTGGCAGGCCAATGTGAGTTAAAGGAAAACAACATAAACACTTGTGCCAAGTGGAATGATTTTTTTGCCGACTCTTGCGATTTAATTTACACTGGGCGTGCATCGCTTAAGTTGTATAAACGGAGCTAGTCCATATCACATTTTTAACCCTGACAGTACATCAATAATAAAACCCTCACATCTATCAAAAACAGGCACACAAATCTAAAGCTGACTAATGCCGACACTTAATAAAAACTCATTTCTAAATCCATATACAGGTTTTCGCAATTGCGATTGCATGTATGCGAAGTAAAATAAAATTTGGTTGGAAGAACAGAGTTTAAGCATTTTGTGCTTTCTTAAGTATAACGTTATTAGCCCTTAACGAATTCTCAAATAATGAACAATTGGAAAAGCCTTTTCGCCTTAACACTCATTGTTGCAGCATTGGGTTTTCGTGTCGTGCGCTCAAGTTATTCTCATGCCATTAGTTGGGACGTATATGGTTGCTATCTCTACCTCCCAGCGTTATTTTATTTTGATGATATTGAGCTGTCCAATAGACAATGGGCGGACAACTTGCGCAAAAAATATGATGCCAGTGGCACCCTGTATCAAGTACACAAACTGGAAAACGAAAACTTTGTAATTCAGTATTCGTGTGGGCAAGCGGTGCTCATGTTGCCGGCATTTGTAGCTGGTCATTTCTTAGCACTCGCCTATGGTGCTGAACAGGACGGAATGTCTTGGCCCTATCAACTCATGGTTACTATCTGGTCTTTTCTTGTTGCCGTTTTAGGATTGTTTTACCTGCGCAAACTGTTAATGCTTTTTTTCAATGATCAAGTAACTGCCTTGACGATGTTGTTGATGTGTTTTGGAACGCATTATTTCATCCAGATTTCAGGCGGGCTCACCACATCACACACCTATCTGTTCGCCCTTTACACCATTTTTTTATACAACGTGGTGTTATGGCATCGTGATTTATTAAGAAAAAATCTTGTTGCTTGGGCCTTTGCGCTGGGCTTGATGTGCCTTACCAGACCCACTGATCTTCTTGCCATTCTGATTCCAATATTTTGGAATTGCACAACGCCTAAAGCTGTTTTTTCTAAATGGAAAAATCTATGGAAGAACAATAGGAAAGATATTATTACAATCTTCTGCATTCTATTTTTATGTGCATTGCCGCAGCTTATATATTGGAAAACAATCAGCGGTCATTTTGTAATTGACAGCTATGCCAATCCTGGTGAGGGTCTGGATTTGCTGAGTCCGCACACGCTCAATTTCCTTTTTTCATACAGAAAGGGCTTGTTCATTTACACCCCGTTGTTGCTTTTTGCATTGTTTGGTTTTGTTTGGCTTTGGAGAAAACAACGCACTTTTTTCTGGCCGCTATTCATTTTTGTTTTAGTCAATATTTATATCACCAGCAGTTGGAGTTGTTGGTGGTATGCCCATTGTTTTAGTCAGCGTTCTGTTATTCAAACACTTCCGGTGTTTGCCATTCTCGTTGGTTTTTTTATCTTATTTCTAAATGAAAATAAAACAAGAAAGTGCATTTTTGGCTTGCTGATCTTAATCTGTTTCAGCCTCAATATATTTCAAAGCTGGCAATACACCGCGCACATCATTGAAGGGTCGCGCATGACAAAAGATTATTACTGGGCCGTGTTTGGAAAAACGCACGCTGACCCACAATTACAACATTTACTTTTAATCAATCGAAGTGCAACTGGTGAAATGATTTTTACAAATCCAGAACAGTACACCTCAAAAATGATCTATGATTTCCGTGCTGAAGATTTATCAAAAGTTGCGGTTGAAAAACTAATTGACTCTACAAATCATACTGTCCAGGTTATAGATACTGAACATTTGTACAGCGAGGGGTGGGAAAGGAAATGGACAGAATTGACCAATGCAGATCACAACTGGCTGCAGGTTCAAATGGAATTTTTTGCTCCATCGGATTTCAAACCAGAACACCTGTGCCTCGTGACATGTGCAGAACACAAAGGCGGTACTTATGGTTACCACGCGCCCAATATTCATCCGGACGCTTTGAAATTGAATGCATGGAACGTTTTAGAATATGACTACCTCACGCCCGAAATTTGGCGCAAAGGAGATGCTTTAAAAATGTATGCTTGGTATAGAGGCAACTCGGAAGTGTTTATCAAAGAATTGAAAATAAAACAACATGAGCCAATAGCTACTGGTGGAAAGTGAAGACTATTTTATGTGTATTGATCCTGTTCAAAGCGATGTCAATGTTTTTAACCTAATGAGAGGAGTCGCAAATCAAAAATTCATTTCCCAATTATGGTCCATTGAGAATTTCGACCCTATGAAAACACATCTGCAAGGCAAGAACTATCAACCAACATCTATAAGTCGCGCGCCATGACAAACTCTCAAAATTTCTATTTTTTCTTCAGAAAGTTCCTAGATGATGCGATATGGGAACACGATAATTTCTCTTATGTTTTCCGTTTCAAGTTCTCTTACAACCCTTCCGATTCTTGGATTGCGCTTCAGAATTTGAACTGAATTCCAAATTTTGTTATAAGTGATGTCAGCATAACGCACCGAGTCTCGAGAGATATAGTCCCAAATATCTTGTAGCTCTTTCAACGCAAGGTCATTCCAAACTAGCACCATGCGATTTCATTTTTTCCATCACTTGTGCTTCCGTGAAAAAATTGCCCTGCCTCATAGACTCACGCGCCTCTTCAATCTTTGCTACGAAAATAATTTTCTCAATAAGCATCTCTGTATCGAAAGTATCGGGCAGCGATTCTGTCAATGTTTTGAGTTGTTCTTTTGTCATCTTTAAAATTTTTAGCTCAGATAAATGAAGAAAAGGCCGCTTCATTTTTGCAAATATGCAAGCTGATTTATCATGAACGAGACCAGCATTGAAGGGGTGGGAAGGGCTGATGAGGTTTTCATTCAGCCAAAGAGTGATTACACGAAACGCTTGTTGCATGCGGTGCCGGGGAGACTATAACTCCAAATCTGGAAGTAGTCGCGCTTGATGAATGACTCTCAGAACTCTTATTTCATCTTCCCCAATTTGATAAATCAAACGATAGAGACCCACCTTAAACTCTCGAATGTCATCTCGAAGAAACTCTCTTACCATGTGCCAGACTTGCGGTGTTGGTTTGATTTTCTTTTCCGCTTAGAGAATTTTGGACACCATGGCATCTGCATATCTCACGGAATCTTCAGCTATGTATGCGCGGATTTCCACAAGGTCATCATTGGCCCTTTTAGTCCAAACTAGCTCCATGCTTGCGAAGATTATCTTTCACTTGTTCCGTGGTTAAAACTTTTCCTTGTCTAACATCTTCCAAACCCTCTTCAATTTTTGCAACAACGATTATTCGCTCGAACAAATCATCTATATCAAATTGAGCTGGCATTTTAGAAACTATTTCCTGCACTTGTTCTTTGGTCATTTCTATAAATTTTCAGCTAAGATAAATGAAGCGAATGCCAATTCATTTTCACAAATGCGCAAGCTGATTTATAATGAACGAGACTCCCATTAAAGAGGTGAGAATTGCTGATGACGTTTTCTTTCAGCCAAAGAGTGATTATACGAAACGCTTGCTGGACGCAGTGCCGGGGAGGTAGGGGTTTAGGTTACACCAATCATTCTTGCACAGTGACAGACACGCAAAATTTCTATTTTTTCTTCAGAAAGTTCATAGATGATGCGATATGGGAACACGATAATTTCTCTGATGTTTTCCGTTTCAAGTTCTCTTACAACCCTTCCCATTCTTGGATTGCGCTTCAGAATTTGAACCGAATTCCAAATTTTGTTGTAAGTAATGTTCGCATAGCGCACTGAATTTTTAGCTATATAGTCCCAAGCATCTTGAAGCTCTTTTAATGCAAGGTCATTCCAAACTAGCTCCATGCGATTTCATTTTTTCTATCACTTGTGCTTCCGTGAAAAAATTCCCCTGCCTCATAGACTCTCGGGCCTCTTCAATCTTTGCTACGAAAATAATTTTCTCAATAAGCATCTCTGTATCGAAAGTATCGGGCAGCGATTCTGTCAATGTTTTGAGTTGTTCCTTGGTCATGGCTGTAATAATTTTCTGCTAAGATAATTGATGAAATGCTCTTTCATTTTGCTATTAGTTGACCGTATACATTTGGCAACAGTAATTTTATTTTATGCAAGACAAATTCAAAACCCTTGATTCCAAAATAGCCCAGGCCCAACTGGGCGGTGGTCAAAAACGGATAGATGCGCAACACAAAAAAGGCAAGCTGACTGCTCGCGAACGCATCCATTTTTTGCTGGACGAAAATTCTTTCGAAGAACTGGGCATGATGGTCACCCATCGCTCCACCAACTTCGGTTTGGACAAAGAGATTTATCTGGGTGATGGTGTCGTGACCGGTTATGGAAAAGTGAATGGCCGTTTAGTATATGTCTTCTCTCAAGACTTTACTGTAATGGGGGGGTCGCTGGCAGAGGCCCATGCGGAAAAAATTTGTCGTGTGATGGACTTGGCAATGAAAAACGGAGCACCTGTTATTGGTTTGAATGATAGCGGTGGCGCACGCATTCAAGAAGGTGTGGTTTCGCTTGGTGCTTATGCAGATATTTTTTACCGCAATGTGCAAGCCAGCGGAGTGGTGCCACAAATAAGTGCGGTGATGGGGCCGTGCGCTGGTGGAGCGGTTTATTCTCCCGCACTTACTGATTTTGTGATGATGGTGGAGAACACCAGCTACATGTTTGTGACAGGCCCTAACGTGGTGAAAACAGTAACACACGAAGAGGTGACAAGTGAAGAATTGGGAGGTGCTTCCACGCACTCAACCAAAAGTGGTGTCACACATTTTACCGCAGAGAATGACATCGATTGTTTGAAAAAAATTCGCACTTTGCTCTCATATATGCCGCAGAATTGCGAAGAAGATGCACCCTCAAATAACTACACAGCATCAAACGAGGAGCGACTTGAACTGGACAAAATCATTCCGGCCAATCCCAATCAACCTTACGACATGCACGAAGTGGTGCAGCAAGTGATTGACGCAGATACTTGGTTCGAAGTGCATAAAGATTTTGCTGAAAACATCATCGTTGGTTTTGCACGGATTGCCGGAAGAAGCATTGGCATTGTTGCCAATCAACCTGCATACCTCGCTGGAGTGCTTGACATAAAATCATCCACTAAGGCAGCGCGATTTGTACGTTTCTGCGATGCGTTCAATATTCCATTACTTGTGTTTGAAGATGTGCCGGGCTTTCTTCCGGGCACCGATCAAGAGTGGAACGGGATAATTTCCAACGGAGCAAAATTGCTTTATGCTTTCAGCGAAGCCACTGTGCCACGTGTTACCGTTATCACCCGCAAAGCCTATGGTGGAGCGTATGATGTGATGAATAGCAAACACATCGGTGCCGATATGAACTATGCTTGGCCTAGTGCAGAAATAGCAGTGATGGGCGCGAAAGGAGCCGCAGAAATTATTTTCAAATCAGAAATAAAAGAAGCCGCCAATCCTGAAACAAAATGGAAAGAGAAAGAAGCTGAATACGCTGAACTCTTTGCTAATCCATACAGCGCAGCAGAACGCGGCTATGTGGATGAGGTCATCAAACCATCGCAAACAAGGCGGAAGTTGATACGCGCATTTGCAATGTTGGAAAACAAAGCTGATGCCATGCCGAAGAAAAAACACAGCAACATGCCGTTGTGATTCACCAATTGAAATATCTTTTTTTTGCAGCTCATTTATCAAAATTGAAATCTATATTTATATTCATCTCAATGTTGTTGCTGCTGCAAAAAGCGCTAGCACAAAGCCCTGTAGATAGCCTTGAAAAATTGCTTCACACAAAAAATGGTGCAGAAAAACTTACGCTATTAAGCGACCTTACATGGGAATACCTCTTTAGTGATATTAGCAAAGCCGAACAATTTGCTACCCAACAATTCCTTTTGGCCGAACAAGGAAAGGACAGTGCACAAATCGCAATTGCTTCCAATGATTTGGCGGCAGTCAAATATGGCCAAACCAAACTAGACGATGCTTTGTTGCTCAATAAACGTGCTTTAAGAATAAGGCAGCAACTGGACAACAAAAAGGGAATAGGTAGCAGCTACAATAAAATTTGTAACATCTATATTGATCGCACGCAACTTGACTCTGCAATTTTTTATGGGCTGGGTGCATTGCAAATTTTCGAGACAATGGGCGATTCCGCTTCTATCGCGCTTAGCAAAAATGTACTTGGAAATCTTTATCTAAAAGAGCGCGATTTTGAAAAAGCATTGCAATATTCCAATGAGGCATACAAGACGGCAAAAAGGCTAGGAAATAAATATGCTATGATGGGTGCAGCGGGAAACATTTCTGCCTCCTTGCAAGAGTTGAAAAGATTGGATGAGGCCATATCCTGGAATCACCAATGCTTTGAACTGGCCACAGCGCTTGATCACAAAGCGAACATCGCAACCGCTACAAGCAATCTTGGATACATCTACCGCAAAAAGGGCGACTTGAAAAATGCGCTCAAGAACTATTTGATTGCGTACAGTCTAACGGGGATCTCACAAGAAAAACATGGAGTGGCCCACTTGGCAAGCAACATTGGCGGCATCTATAACGACATTGGAAATCCTGAACTTGCGATCCAATATTTTAATACCTCTTTCAATATTGCGCATGAAGCAAAACTTGGTCGCGTGAAAATGATGGCCTTAGATGGCTTGTCAGAAGCAAACGAAAAATTGGGAAACACCAAAAAATCCATTGAATATCTGAGGCAGTATATAAGCTTGAAAGACTCATTATATACAGAAGAGAAATCGCTTCAATTGCAAGATTTGCAAACCAAATACGACACAGAAAAGAAGGATAAGGAAAACAAAATATTGATTCAAGAAAACAATCTTGCACAATTGGAAAACAAACAAAGCAAGACACTTCTCTATGGCAGTATTGCACTTTCGATATTGCTGTTTGCCGCTTTGGGATTTTATTTTTCTGCAAGAAAAAGAAAACAACAATCCATGATGCAAGCCGCATTGGTGAAAGAAAAGGAAAAGGGAATAGTTGCAGTTTTTTCTGCCACTGAAGAAGAGCGCAAGCGCATTGCAAAAGATTTGCATGATGGAGTTGGGCAACAACTAAGCGGCCTTCGTTTGAGTTTTGAAAGCCTTTCGCTAGATGTAAAAACAACACAACCCGACAAAGCACAGATGATAGAAAAACTATCCTCCATTCTTGATGATGCTTGCAAAGAAGTGCGCAATATTTCACATCAGATGATGCCCAAGTCGCTGTCTGAAAGCGGCCTCGTGCCTTCTATTGATGATATGTTGGGCAAGGCTTTAAGCCTCACTTCCATTCAATATCGGTTCGAACATTTCAAAGTAGATGGCGAACGCTACCCCGAAAAAGTAGAGTTGGGTTTATATCGTGTGTGTCAGGAATTGTTAAACAACATCATAAAACATAGTGCGGCATCGGAGGTAGTGGTTCAACTTTTCAAATCGAAAAAGAACCTGGTGCTGATAGTGGAAGACAATGGAAAAGGATTTGCCACAGGTACGAAAAAAGATGGAATCGGACTTACCAATATCACAAGTCGCATGCACACCGTAGATGGCGAAGTGACTTGGGAACCTGGGCCACAACAAGGGACGGTGGCTACTGTGAGGGTGCCTGTGTGAGTAAGAACATGTCAATTCAAGAAGAAAATTAATCAGTAATTTCGAACGCAATCTTCTACAATTTTAATTCAATAAATGATATCAAGAATTCAAATAGAAAATTTCAAGAGCATTCGTAAAGCCGATGTGAAGTTGGGTAAACTGAATGTTTTTTTTGGTTTGAATGCTAGCGGAAAATCCAATTTTTTTGAAGTATTCAGAATATTGCAAGGCATTGGACTTGATTACACTGTTGATGAAATTTTTAATGGTCGAGAAGCTTCCAACGAAAGGCCAGAGTGGAGACGCATTCGAGGAGGAAGTGCTCGCGCACTCTTCAACAATTCTGAGGAAACAGAAAAAACAATTCGTTTGAACTTTGACTTTCAAGAGAACGAAAAATCCTTTCAATATTCTAGTGCTATTGATTTAGTCAACTCTGTTTTTAGTGAGGAAAAAATTAGAATTGATAATGAATTGACTTTTCACAGCACTTGGCGAAAACTCACGCATGAATTAACTCTTCATTGGCCCAAAAATAACTTTACATCCACACAAAATGAAAAACCGCTGAAATCTTCATTGACCAGTTTTATAGACGATAGTTTTGTAAAAAACAACGAACACTTTGCGAGCTATTATATGCTTCCGACCGCATTGTTTGTCAACCAAAGCGTGTACGATTTTGGTGTTGAAACTTTAAAATCTGCTTCCAATCGCACTACTGCATCTCGCCTGGGTGAGCGTGGCGAAAATCTTTCAGCATTGCTAAACGAATTGCAACCATCAAAAGAAGCAATTTTAAGTTGGCTCAATGAATTGGTTGAGGATTCAGGAAAGAAATATTTTTCTGATATTGAAATAGAAACTTTCGGAGAGTCTAACACACTTTTTCGTTTGATTGAAGGTGGAAAAAAGGTGTACGGAGAATCGTGCAGCGATGGAACGCTTAGATTCATTGCGCTTGTGACAGCTATGTTTCAACCCAACAAACCCGAAAGAATTTTTATTGAAGATCCAGAGACTGGGTTGCATCCATCAAGACTTAGAACGTTGGTTAATCTTTTCCAAAGTAGCACAGAGTGGGAAAACAATACGCTACTCTTCATCTCTACCCATTCACCTACATTCCTCGCTTGGCTCAAAAAAGAATTTCATGTAAACACTTTTGTGTGTTTCAAAAATCCAGATGGTGAAACCCAAATAAAATCGGTAACTGAGTTTGAGAATTTCAGTGAGCTTGTCAAAGAACATTCGTTTGGCGATTTGGTTTTAGAAAACTGGTTTGAATTTTTCGCATGAGTTTGCATGTAGCCATTATACCTGAAGATGCTACTTATGATGCAAGCATTTTGAAGCCTGTTATCACGGCAATGTTGAAACTTATAGGAAAACCGAATGCGAAAATTGAAGTTGTAAATGGCAATCCGAAAATTCAAGGTAAGTCCGTACAACAAGCCCAATTAGATAAGATTTGTGATAAGTACAAAAGCAGCATAATAATCATTGCTCGCGATAATGATTGTGTGAAAGAGAACAAAGTCGAAAAGTCGTTGGATGAATATTGTCGGATAAAACAACCGGCAGGAATTCAAATTACCTGTGTAGTGGCGCAACAAGAAATTGAAGCTTGGTTATTAGTGAATCAAATTACCAAATTGAATTCGAGTATTCAAAATATTAGAAATAACTGCGTTCAAGTCAGTTTACCAAACAACATCAATAAGTCGATATTGAAGGATACAGTATTTAGACCATTCATCAACCAACATGGTAATTCGAGAATGCCCGATGAGGGCCGTGAGAAGCTAATGACGGAGAACTTGAACATCAATGACCTGATGAACAAGTGCGAAGAGCTGGGCGGACTAAGAGAAAAATTAGCCGCACTGCTTCCCGCCTAAATTCTTCCTTGTCATTTTATAGCATCCCCAAAATTTCCATCTCCACGGCATCACTATCCCAAACCTTTTCAATGTCCACACGGCTCATCACCTTGTCCATAATGCTTTGCTGCTTGTCGCCATTGCGCAATGCTTCGTGATAGGGAATGTGCGAGAAAGTGACTTGCGAATAAAGCGGGGTCCATTTGTCAGGATGTTTTGCTGAAAAGCGGGACTCTATTTTTTTCTGTAATAGAAAACTTGCATCTCCCGTTTTGTCGCGCATCTCTATGTAGTTGCGCAAGGCCAATTCTAAGATTGCATCTCCGCATGGCTTGCGCTCTTTGGTGAATGCCGCGAATATTTTTGAAAAGTCATCTTCATTCTCTTCCATCAATTGGTTGAGAATGGTGCAGTCTTCAAAGCCAGCATTCATGCCTTGTCCGTAAAATGGAACTATGGCATGAGCAGCATCACCCAGCAAACAAACTTTGTCTTCGTAGTGCCACGGATAACACTTGGTCATCACCAAGCTTGCATCGGGATTGGCGAAAAAATCATCAGTCAAATCCGGCATCATTTCCATTGCATCCGGAAAATATTTCTTAAAAAAATCAGACACAGCATCAGGCGTTTTCAAATTGGCAAGTGAATTTTTTCCTTCGAATGCGATAAAGAGTGTACACGTAAAACTACCATCCACATTGGGCAATGCAATCATCATATAATCGCCACGTGGCCAAATGTGCAGACAATCATTTCGCATTTTATGGGTGCCATCTGAGTTGGCAGGAATTTCTAATTCTTTGTAGCCATGGTCCAGATAAGTTTGTGAATAGTCATACCTGTCTTGTTTGGTGAGTTTTGTTCTCACCGTGCTAAATGCGCCATCTGTTCCGAAGATGTGATCAAACTTTTCATTTACATCGCGCTTGTTCTCTTCATCATGAAAATGAATTTCATTCGAGTTCAAATCAATATCTACACAACGATGATTGAAAGTGAGCTGAACATTTTCTGCTCTGTCAGCACAATGCAAAAGCGTTTGATTCAACAATCCGCGAGACACGCTGTATATAGCTTGACCCTGCTTTCCATAAGGCTGATAAGTGATAGTGCCATCCACCGAGTGCATCAATCTACCACTCATTGGCAGCGCCACTTTGCGAATGTCATCTGCAATGCCCGCACCCTCCAAGCCACGCCAGCCACGGTCGCTCAATGCAAGATTGATGCTTTTGCCTTGCACAATTTTTAGCTTGCGTATGTCCGATCTCTTGTCATATACATGCACCTGATGGCCTCGTTTCGACAAATAAATTGCCCATAAACTTCCAACCAATCCAGCTCCTACTATGGCAATTTTTTTCATAATTTTTACGATAGCTCGTTTGAATTAGGAGACAAAGCACCCTAATTCGAATCCGTGTTTTGGGTTTGATGATTGAGTTTTGTCTCTAATTTTTCAAAAAAGCGGATCACATCCACATGCAGCTCCTCTGGACGAAGATTCCGACCTATTGAGTCCCGATTGACTTTTAGTTCAAAATCGCTCATGAGTTTGTGAAAAAGAGAAGAGCTTTGTTCAAACAAAATTTTCTTTCCGTCTATCACTTTGAAAATATTGGCATCCAAATCTCGCCATGTCTTACTTGGAGGTAAAGTCAAATTTTCGCTTTCAAAAAAAGTATCAACCGCCTTTAAAATTTCGATATTGAAGATATTTAGATCTGTTTCATTCCGCTTGTCAAGTATTGCCCTCTTCCATGCATCAGGTACAAGTAGATAATTTTCTATATTTTTTCTTGACCATTCAAAAAGAGAGGGATTATCAGGATTTGTATGAAATGAAGTTTCAGTCGTATCAAAATCAAAGAGCATTATTCTTTGCACTTCGGGTACAATTTTCTTGAGACCTCTGAAATGCGTATCGGCTTTTCTTTTCATCTCCTCTTTTGTAGTTCCCCCTAGGGTTTCAATGTAAAAGTGCTTTAATATCTTTTCCTTTCCTAAAACAAAAGCCCAAGCATTGAGTATTCTTTCATCGTCTTCTCCTTCCAAATACAAAATTTGAGGGTCTTGCTTTGTTCTAACTATTGCCATATTACTAACATCCGAAAGAGCAGTAATTATCTCCGGATTACTTTCAATGCGTTCCGGCACATATTGAAGAACGGAATAAATACTCTCAGCACCAACACCTCTTATAAACTCCTCTGCGTGGGTAGCTATTATGAATTGCGTTTTTTCCAACTCTTGAAAATAGTTGAGAATTTCACGCTGCAAATTCACATGCATGTGTGCGTCAGGCTCATCAAACAAAATAGTTGTAACTCCTTTGTATCCATACTGAAACGCAAGTAGTGTTAGAGCCTGATGAAACCCACTACCGCCAGATATTATATCAAAGTCTTTTTTGGCTTCTGTTTCATATTTTACCTCGATGTTGATGCTAATTCCCTTCTTATATTGAGGGGTAGTCAGGTGAACACCAAACCATCTTTTGATACGATCTTGAATTGTTTTCCAATTTTCGTTCTCTTCTGGCTTGATGGGAACTAGATTGCCTTCAACATTGGTGTATTGATCAACAACACGGAATAAGAGATTTCGCAGAACCGAACCTGGTTGACCTTTACCAACGTTTTGGCGAACAACCGCATCGTCTGTCCACTTCTCAGTGGGATCAAGGCCTGAGAATGGCGGGACATAAACTATCCTTGGCAATTCATTCAATTCGTCAAGTCTCTTAAATTCGCTCCAACC
>JAYSWI010000441.1:0-13302 GCA_043718125.1 Flavobacteriales bacterium | reverse complement strand
GTGAGCAATTGGCATTTCTGGTAAGCATCACTTTGCACAAATTCCGGACAATTCTTCAAGAGAATTTCGGACAATAAGAAGCCCGTTTTGCTCATATCATCCATCTTGAAAAATTTAGGATATTGGCAATCAATATGCGAATAACAACGCTCTAGAAAGTCGATCGTTTTGGAATCTTGGATGCTAAAAACTATCTCATTGTTGAGCCGCAATGTGCCATTAAAATGGCTACTATGTGAATGGATGTAGAGCACAAAAATGTTGTTGTCAAATTTGCTAT
The DNA here is from genome assembly GCA_043718125.1 of Flavobacteriales bacterium. Lineage (GTDB taxonomy): Bacteria > Bacteroidota > Bacteroidia > Flavobacteriales_D > Sanyastnellaceae > JANNVZ01. The sequence continues at coordinate 13,022 of JAYSWI010000441.1, read as the reverse complement.
TTTATTTGAGGCCGCATTTCAAAAGCGTATGACTGACACCAAGGCCATCCCATTGCTGAATGATTTGTAGTCCTGCATTGTCAATGAATTTTTTGAAAATTTCGGAATGATACATTTGACTATTACCATTGGCCAGTGCAGTGAAGTAGAGCGATGTGGCCTGCAATGAAAAGGCGGACGCTTCAAATTGTTGTCTGTCCCAGAACGGTTCAAGAATGAAAATGTGACCGCCATCGCCAAGTGCATTTTTACAAAGTGTTAAAATGGAAACAATTTGTTGATCGGAAAAACAATCGAGAAATTGGCTCATCCATATAACATCATATCCCAACGGCACTGTGGCCATTTCAGAAAGTAAATTACATTCATGGTAACTTATTCTATTGGCAAAACCGGCAGCATCAATTTTCAATTTGGCCATTGGCACTTGGCCCGGCAAATCCAAAATTCCCAATTGAATTTCTTTATCAAAATTTAAACATTGCAATGCCCATTTTCCGGTGTTACCTCCAATGTCCAATATGCGTTTTGGTTTGCTTTCAAAAACCAAGGGCAGCGCTTTCGAAAATGTATTGTCTGAATAAAAATGGTCAAAGGCAAACCAACTTTTTTGCACCTCTTCGGATAGTTTTGACAACCCTTCATAGATAGTTTCCCATTCGCCAAAAACTTTTAGTCCTTCTGGTTTTCCTGAGGCAATACTTTCTTCCAAATAGAACATTCCTTTGTAACATACATCATGTATGAAATCCATATTCACTCTAGTCATTTCATCATGCAAAATGAAAAAACCTGTTTTGGTCACAAAGTATTTTTCATCTTTTTTTACAAGGAGATTTGCGCCCAATCCCATTTCGACCAATACACGAATGGCATAATTGCTCAATCCCAATTCTGTATATATTTCTTCAATAAAAAGCCCTTCATTTCTTTTTTCGATCAAAGCAAGTATGCCGGTATTTCTTAGCAAACGCGCTGCTTGAAAAACCATCGGGGCAAATGCTATTCTTTGCGCCTCTTCAATTGCGTTCAAGGCTGTAGAGTTATTTTTTTCGAACAATTTCATTTTTTAAGCAGTCTTGATAAAAACAATAGCTGCATTTGCGCCTCCAAATCCGGATGCAGTTTTCAAGCAAACGTTTAATGATTTTGACATGCCAGTTTCAATAATATTCAGTGGATTTGTCATTCCATTTTCAACATATCCTAGGGATGCAATCAACCAGTTTTCTATCAATGCTTGTATGCAAATGACTGACTCTAAAACGCCAGCGGCACCAAGCGTATGTCCATAATATCCTTTCAAACTGTGGGTTGGAATTGCATACAATTGTTTGGAGTGGAAGGCCTTTGCTTCCATCTCATCATTGTACAAAGTGGCGGTGCCATGAGCTGATATAAAATCTATATCAACAGCAGAACAATTTGCTTCGTCCATTGCAATTTGAATAGCATGAGCCAACTCGTCACCAGTGCGCGAGGGTCCTGAAATGTGGTTGGCATCGCTTGTCATTCCACATCCCGCAATTCTGACTTTAAGCTGAGAACAAAATGATTCTTGCGTTGTTAAATAGAGAGCGGCTGCTGCTTCACCCAAGTTTATTCCGTTTCTATTTTTGTCAAAAGGTTTGCACGGCAAATCGCTCAATGCCATGAGGGATTGGAAGCCTGAAAAAACAAATTTGCTCAATACTTCTGCGCCAACTACTATGGCATGTGCAAACTTGCCTGTGGCCAAATATCGTTTTGCTGCGATGATTGCAGCAAGGCCAGAGGTGCATGCTGTTGAAACAACAAGATGTTTTTCAAACCCAAAATGTCGGGCAATGGATTTCGCAATCCTTTCCAGATTTAGGTTGGGGTCATTGTCATTCTTTTCAAGTAGTTCAATATTTCCTTTTGTGGTAGAAAGTATAAAAAGTACTTGTTCAGTTGGTCTTTCTATATTGGCAAACAACTGTTGAATTGCACTAATGCAGATGGTTTCAAAAGAAGTTTGTAACGTGCTACCCTCAGCAATTTCAAAACTGGAAAGTGCTATTCTTTGATCGGAAAATTTTGAATTCATCACATTTCGGATGGAGCTTTTTCCAGCTACAATTGCATTGAAATTTTCATTTATTGAATTGCCCAAAGGAGTAACCAAACCTTGCGCTACAACAAAAACATCTTTACTCATTGGAGCAGGTTCTGAGCACTTTTCCATTGAACAAAAAATTCAGGAACTGTAAGCTGCATTTCAAAATTAGAAACCGTTACAAACACTTGGACTGTGCTTCCTGTTGCGACCAGTTGTCGCGTTTCAAATTCAAAAAGGTCGTATTCAAAATTTATTTTCGCAGCAGGTGAGTTGATGAATTTACACACAGCCAAAATTCGCTGACCGTAGCGCAATGGACGTTTGTATTCGCAAATAGATTTCACAATGGGTAGAGCATAGCCTAGTTGGTAGCACTCCAAATAACTTAGTCCAAACTTTTTTCCAAAAGCTTCACGTGCATCTTCAAAATATCGGAGGTAGTGGCCATGCCACACAACGCCTAAAGGATCGGCTTCATTGAATCGAACGGCAATCTCTGTTTCTGCAACTAATGTTTGCACTTCAATTTTCAGTTGGGGCATACTTCTTCTTCCATAGTTTGAATTTGTTCGACTTAATTTGTTTCAGTGTTGAATAAATGCACGAGGCCCAATGATTTCTAAATCCGAAACCACTTGCACTTCCTCTCAATTTTTCACTAAATAGAATATTACGTGTAGCTATGTCAAAACATACAACATAGAACGTACATGACTCTGCCATTTTATCAATTGTAGAGGCAACATAAACTACTCCCAAACCTTTGTACTGGTCTCGATCCAACGTATAGTCCTTTACCATTTGTTCAGCCTGTTCTATGGTCATTGCATAGGCCACAACACCACTGGTGGTAACTATTTTCGAAGTATCGATTAGTTGGTTCAGCTCTACTATGTGGCCAATTGAATTAAATATGCTGTCCCTGTGAAACGCTCTAAGAACATCATATTTCTCCAATTCATTCAACATGAGTTGATTTATTTTATTGAAGCAAACTTTCATTTCACCGGCATCAACGGTGCCTTGCTCTCCTATATATTTTACCTGTGTATAATCCACGCCCATCCATGTGAAACCAATATTTGTGTTATTAAAAAAATCGGATGCGGTTACTTGTGATTGACAAATACCGAAGTGAAAAAGAAATGCCGCTACAAGGGAAATTATGTATAGTTTTTTTTTCATTGTCATTTTCTATTTTTTCACAAATATGCGCAATTGAGCTTTTGCAATTACTATCATATGGCATTCTACTTTGGCATCTACTATTGAAAAATCAAACACCTGATTTACAATTGTAATGTCTGTTTTTATAGTACTTCCTATTGATGGTAACGCGAATATCTCTAGGTTTTTTAAGGCTGCAATAAAACCTATTGGCACTTCTTGTTTGGCTTCGAGCATTCTAAATCCCATATAAGCCGCTGCTGTTTGAGCCATATTTTCTATCAGGCCCGATTCGCTCAATGTATCATTATCCAGCAAAACATTATCATCGAAAATATCTAGTTCAGTTTGCGAAAAATTGGTATCCATAGCCACAAGCCGGCTAATCATCACAAAGGGTTTTCTTTGTGGAATGTAATGCTCGATATTGGAATGATTAGCTCGCATTTACGGGTTTCCAAAAGTCATAATAATTGAACCATTGCAGTGGGTATTTTATCATTTTGTTTTGAAGTTCTTTTACATATTCATCATTGAGTTTTTTTACAAATTCACGTTTACTTTCATTGGTTGAAATTTGGCTGACGGGACTACAATAGAGGTGATAGCTATTGCGCTTTTCTCTGAAAGCGAAAACGAAAAAAGTAGGAACACCAAGTGCGGCAGCCAATACGAATGGCCCTTCTGGAAAGGCAGCCGTTTCACCAAAAAACAATTGGTTATTTGTTTTGTTTCCATCTAAAAAGCGATCGGCATGGAGACACACAATTTCACCTTTATCAAGACACGAAGCAATTTCATAAACGTGATTCATGTCGCTTGCAATCGTGATGACTTTAAATTTTTTGTTTTCGGTCGTCTTTTCCAAGTAAGCTTTTATACGCTGGTGTTCACCATCAAACATGACGATGTTTATTTGTGCTTTCAACCTTTCAAGCAGATGACCTGCAATTTCCCAATTGCCACAGTGCGCACTGAATAGTAGAATTCCGTTGTTGTTTTTAATGGCTGAGCGGATGTGTTCTTCACCTTCAAATTTGAAATTGAAATTGATAGCAGCTCCTGATAGAATTGCAATTTTATCTATAAGGGTTTGACCAAAAACGAAGAAATTTCTATAGACTGAAAGGACTGATTTGTACCGTGTGTATTTTATTCTTTTTCGAAAGAAGCGATAGGAATGTGCAACTGCCGTAGCTCCAAAAATGATAAAATAAAAGCAAACAATTCGCAAAAGGAAATAGGCTGAGGGTAGGCCCAATTTTTTCAGAATGAAAACAAAAATTGAAAACCCAAATGCATTGCCCCTCGATTTGCCTTGCCACGATGACATACTTATGTGGCTTTTTGACTCACGCGCTGATCACAATAGATGTAAAAATCTTGGAAAGTTACAATGCCAGTGAAATCTTCTGGCTTCACTTTGAAACCCAAATTACTTTCGATAACCACTACAAGGTCTATGTAGTCCAAACTATCTAATTCAAGCGTTTCGCGAAGATTGGCCTCAGGCTTTATTTTACTTGCATCCACTTCAAATTCTTCCACCAAAAAGGCATTTATTTTTTCAATTATTTCTTGCGTATTCATGTTTAATTAGTTTGTCCACTTCTTGATGATGATGGAGGAGTTAGTTCCACCAAACCCAAAAGAATTGGACAATAATACATCAATTTTTCGGTCTAATGTTTTGGTTGCGATATTGATGTGCTTCGAAAATTCGTCAGGTGTTTCGAAATTAATATTTGGTGCGATAAAATCGTTTTGCATCATCAATAATGAATACACCACCTCGCTTGCTCCAGCCATCCAGCACTCGTGTCCGGTCATCGATTTGGTGGAACTTACCGGAACTTTTGCTGCACCAAACACCGCATGAATGGCTTGCGCTTCGCTGGCATCACCTGCGGGTGTGCTGGTCGCATGTGCATTGATGTAATGAACCTCAGCAGCGCTCAAAGCGGAATTTCTAAGGGCCATTTCGAGCGAGCGCTGTGGGCCTTGCACACTTGGATTGGATATGTGCTCACCATTGGACGAAAATCCGTAGCCAATTATTTCGCCCAGAATAGTAGCACCTCGGTGTTGGGCCGATTCTAAACTCTCAAGAATAATGGTGGCGGCTCCTCCACTTGGAACAAGTCCGTCACGGCTTATATCAAACGGTCTGCTTGCTTTAGTTGGCTCGTTTTCGCGCACTGAAAAGGCGGCAAGTGCGTCAAAATTTCCCATACTGTAAATATTGGTTTCTTGTGCTCCACCACAAATAATCATTTCTTGCAGACCATTGCGAATAAACATGGCGGCTACTCCCAAAGAATGTGATCCGCTAGCACAAGCCGCACTCACCGTAAAGTTGATTCCTTTTAAATGAAAAAGAGTGGAAAGGTTCATGTTCACGGTGGAATTCAGCGATTGAAAAACCGAACCTGAACCTATAAGCATGGTGTCTTTTTTTTCTCTGATTATATCAGTGGCTTCAATGATTGGTTGCGCAGAGCTGTCGTTTCCGAAAATGATTCCTACTTCATTTTTGTCCATGTAGTCCTGATCCACGCCTGCATTTTTGAGTGCTTCTACAGTTGACATATATGCGTATTCTCCTTGTTCAGGCAACATAATACGTGCTCGTCTATCAAGTATTCCTTTCAATTGTGGGCGTTCTATTTGGCCTTTTAAGCCGCTTCTATATCCTATTTGTTTCCTTACCAAATCTAGAACAATACCTGATTTCCCATTGTACAAGGCATCTCTTACATCGTCCAAATTATTGCCAATGCAGGAGTAAATACCCGTTCCAGTGATTACAACTCTTCTCATCTTGTTTTGTATAATTTGAATTGAATAGTTTTACTTGATTTGGCAATTAAATTTCTTCTTCTAATTTCATAATGAAGAAAAATTGCGACCACATCTTAATAAGAAATGCAAAGTACCAATTGCGCGAAAAGATAAATTCTCAACTATAAAGGCCTCCGTTAATATTGATAACTTCTGCGGTGATATAGGATGCTTTTGTGGATGCTAAAAATGCTATTGTATCGGCCACTTCATACGCTTGTCCAAAGCGTTGTACGGGCACTATTTTTTTTAATTCTTCTTCGTTCAAGTCGCTTGTCATGTCTGTAATAATAAATCCTGGAGCCACTGCATTTACAGTCACTCCACGTCTTGCAACTTCTTGGGCAAGGGCTTTTGTTGCTCCTATCACCCCGGCCTTAGCGGTACTGTAATTGGTTTGCCCTGGCATCCCCTTTAATCCAGAAAGAGAAACAACATTTATGATGCGTCCATATCTCCTTGTCAACATGCCATTGATGACCAATTTTGTTACATTGAAAAAACCATCAATTGCAGAGTGTGTCACCGATTTCCATTGGTCATCGGTCATGAAGATGAGTAGAGCATCGTTTCTAATCCCTGCATTATTTACTAATATTTCGATATGCTTCTCTTTGTTGTTGTCCATCCAAACGCCTAGTGTTTGTTGCACTTGAATGCTATCGGCCACATCGAAGCAAAGCATTTCGGCTTCAACATTTTTCATGCGGATTTCATATACTGCAATTTCTGCAGCGTCATTATTAGACTTGTAATTCACTAAAATATTGTAGCCCATATCGGCAAGGGCCAAACATGTGGCCTTTCCTATTCCTCTTGAACCTCCGGTGACTAAAGCGTATTTCATTTTTCAGTTAAAATAATTGAGAACCTAATAAGCTAGAAATTGCCGCACGTTTTCAATGGCCTCATACTTCGGTTCATCTGTTTCAAACGGAGGTATGATGGCTTCGATACTTTGGCAAAATTGTAATGTGGCAGTTGCCATTTTCGATTTTACACCTAAGGCATTTGCAGCTTGCATGATGGCAATGCTCTCTATTGCCAACACTGTAAAGGCATTGTCTATCACCTTGTCGGTTATCAGTGAGGCATTGCATCCCATGCTTACAATATCTTGGTTGTCATTGTTGTTTGAAATGCTGTGTACATACATCGGATTGGACAATGTTTGATTTTCGGCAGCGCAAGATGTAGCGGTAAACTGCATGCCTTGAAGTCCGAAATTGAGGCCAAGTTTTCCGGTATTGATGAAGGGAGTTAATCGACCATTTAAATTTGGATTCATCAAATAGTTGAGTTGCCGTTCGGCCAGCATACTCAATTTTGCAATCACAATTTTCAGTTTGTCCATTTCTAAAGCGACATAATCCCCATGAAAATTCCCACCGTGATATACTTGCTCATTCTCTGCATCAATGATGGGATTGTCGCTAACAGAATTCAATTCATTTTCAATAACAATTTCGGCCTTCTCAATGGTCTCTTTTATAGGTCCTAAAATTTGTGGTACACAGCGCAAGGAGTAGTATTCCTGCACCCGTTCGTCAAATTTTTCGGCAGTCTGATTTGTTGAATACAGAAACTCTTTTCTTTTTCGCATAAGGTTTGAATCCTTCAATATTTCACGTATTTCTGAGGCTATTGTTTGTTGACCATCATGCAATTTTACAGCATTTAATTGTTCTGAAAAATGGTCGTCAAAGGACTCCATCAATTCATTCACAATGGCGGATAGCATTGTGCTTGCGGCCAGTAGTTTTTTAGCTTTAAGTACATTGATAATTCCAATTCCGGTCATTGCCGATGTGCCATTCATTATTGCCAAAGCCTCTCTAATATGAATTTCAAGTGGTTTCAATAGTAAAAGGTCAAAAATATTTTTGGCTTCGCAAATTTTGTTATCGTAGAAAACTTGCCCTTCGCCAATCAAGTTAAGTGCGAGATGTGCCAACTGAACCAAATCGCCACTGGCCCCAACACCGCCTCTTTCTGGAATGCAACAGGTGACCCGCTTGTTCAACAATTCGGTCAATAATTGAACGGCATCAATATGAATTCCAGAATATCCCAGGGTTAAAGAATGCAGCCTGGCAAGCATTGTAGAGCGGGCATGTTCAATGGTAAGAAATTTTCCAGAGCCAGCGCTATGGCTTCGTATAAGATTTAATTGGAGTTGTTTTCCGTTCTGAGCATCAACCCTGAATTGAGCCATTGGCCCCATGCCTGTGTTGATACCATAGATGATTTTGTTTTGTGCAAATCTCTGAAGAAACTTAAAACTTGCTTGAATTCTTTCTTTAACAGAAGCACCAATAGCTATTGACTCAGCATCATCGAGGAATCGCTTAAATTCACTTAAAGTTAATTTTTTGTTGCCAAGCATAGTGTGCTGTAGTGTAGGTTTTTTAGATAGAATGTTCGAAACCAGCTATATTTTTTTGCAAGAATAATGTAATCGCAATTATGAAGTAGAAATTTACTTGTGAAATAGAAAAAGGCCTTGTGAAGTATTTATTATGCAAGCATAATATTTATTCTGATTCTTTCGCAGTTTACAAGTATCTATGACGGAATCCGAAGAATTCCAATGATTATAGCTAGCACATTAAATCCAAACATTGAACCCCGCTGGGGTTCTATTCATTTCTTTATCATCTTTTCTACAAACAGGTCATCTTGCTGGGATTAGCTCCAGTGAATAATTGATGAACCAATACTTGCGAGAGGGTTGATAAAACTACTACTTGTAAACTGCGAAAGGAGTAGATAATATTTATTCCTTTCATTCGTGCCGCCAAAAATGACAACCAATTTATGCACCCCGAAGAAACCATAGACTTTCACATACGCTGGGCATGGCCCTAAGATGGTAGATTTTGGAAGCAAGATTCAAGATGTTAGAAGCAAGATGGTAGATGTTGGAAGCAAGATTTGAGATGCAGGATTTTGGAAGCAAGAAGCAAGATGTTAGATGCAAGATTTATGATGCACCGCACTTTGTAATATATTGATGTAATTAAATATTAAAACAAAACAACCACGATGAAGAATTTCAAAGACCTTAGAATATGGCAACAGCGAATGACCATTGTAAATCATACCTATGATATTGCAGAAGAGTTGCCGAACAACGAACGCTATGCCATTACGTCACAAATTTGTCGTGCTTCTGTTTCCATTTCTTCCAACATCGCTGAGGGATATTCCAGAACTTCAAACAAGGACATGAAGCGATTCTTCGAAATGTCTCTTGGCTCAAGCTATGAATTTGAAACTCAATACCTCGTAATCAAACAACGTGAAATTGCAACTTTTGAAAAAGTTGATGCATTGGCTGCCTTGTCTGAGGAACAAAAAATGTTGAACTCTTACATCTCAAAAATCAAATCCACTAATCTTCGGAACATGGCATTTGTGACTGCGGGTGCGGTTGTCATTGTCTTGCTTCTAACTTCTAACTTCTAACTTCTAACATCTAACATCCTTATGAAAAGAACAATAAAAAAAGTAGCCGTACTAGGCAGCGGTGTCATGGGCTCGCGTATCGCTTGTCACTTTGCGAACATTGGTGTTGAAGTGCTTTTACTTGACATCGTGCCGCGTGAGCTGAGTGAAATAGAAAAAGCAAAAGGAGCAACACTTGAATCACCCGCTGTTCGCAATCGCATTGTGAACGAAGCCTTGCAAACTGCGCTGAAATCAAACCCTTCACCTATCTATCGGCAATCGTTTGCAAAGAGAATTGCAACAGGCAACTTCGATGATGATATGCAGAAAATTGCATCGTGTGATTGGATAATAGAAGTGGTGGTGGAAAGACTTGACATCAAAAAAAGCGTGTTCGATAAAGTGGAGCAATTCCGCAAGCCCGGCACTTTGGTTACTTCCAATACTTCCGGCATTCCTATCCGTATGATGGCCGAAGGACGCAGCGAAGATTTTCAAAAGCACTTCTGCGGCACACACTTCTTCAATCCGCCACGCTACTTGAAATTGCTGGAGATTATTCCAACTGAAAAAACTTCACTTGAGGTCATTTCTTTCTTTAATGATTATGGTTCGCGCTACTTAGGAAAAGTGGTGGTGAATTGCAAAGACACTCCTGCATTCATAGCGAATCGCGTGGGTGTTTACAGCATACAAGCACTCTTTCATTTGGTGAAAGAAATGGGTTTGACCGTGGAAGATGTGGACAAGCTAACAGGCCCTGTACTTGGTCGTCCGAAGAGTGCGACATTCAGAACGTGCGATGTGGTTGGACTCGATACACTCATACATGTAGCCAATGGTGTGCGTGAAAATTGCCCAAAGGATGAAGCCAAAAGTGCTTTCGAAATTCCTGACTATGTGCAGAAGATGAGCGAAAACAAATGGCTTGGTGATAAGAGCAAACAAGGTTTTTACAAGAAAACAAAAAATGAAAATGGTGAAACGGAGATATTGAGTTTGGACTTAAACACACTTGAATATTCTGCACAGAAAAAATCGAAATTCGCAACCCTCGAAGCAACAAAAAGTGTAGAGGATTTGAACACACGCCTGCCCATGCTTTATGGTGGCAGCGACAAAGCGGGTGAGTTTTACAAGAAATCTTTCGCAGGACTTTTTGCATACATAAGCAATCGCATTCCGGAAATCAGCGACAACATTTACAGCATTGACGATGGTATGAAAGCCGGCTTCGGTTGGCAGCTTGGCCCTTTCGAAAGTTGGGACATCATCGGCATAGAGAAAGGATTGAAAGATGCGCAAAGCCTTGGCCACAGCATCGCTCCGTGGATTGGTGAAATGTTGGCGGCTGGTATAAAATCTTTTTACAAAATAGAAGATGGCAAAAAATTCTTCTTTGACATCGCATCAAAATCATACAAACAAATTCCCGCTCCCGACAAGCAAATAGTGCTTGCGCAACTGCCTGAGAGTTCTGTTGTTTGGAAAAATTCTGCTTGCACTGTTCGTCACTTGGGTGATGGAATTTTGTGTTGCAGTTGGAACACCAAGATGAACACAATTGGTGGTGAAGTAGTAGCAGGATTAAACAAAGCTATAGACCTCGCAGAGAAAGAATACCGTGGATTGGTGCTCTACAATGATGGTGAAAATTTCAGTGCAGGCGCCAACGTGGGAATGATTTTCATGCTTGCAGCAGAGCAAGATTATGATGAGTTGGACATGGCAGTGCGCGCCTTTCAAGGCATAGTGATGCGCATGAGGTATTCATCCATTCCTGTTGTTGGTGCGCCACACCATCTAGCACTTGGAGGCGGCTGCGAAATCAATTTGCATGTGGACAAAGTAGTGGCTCATGCAGAACTCTATATGGGTCTCGTAGAGTTTGGTGTAGGAATTATTCCGGGCGGTGCCGGCACCAAAGAATTTGCTTTGCGATGCAGTGATGAGTTCAAAGATGGCGACATCAAAATGAACACTTTCCGCAATCGTTTCCTCACCGTTGGCCAAGCCAAAGTTTCCACATCGGCTTATGAGGCATTTGATTTAGGCTACCTCAGAAATGGCATTGATGAAGTGATAGTGAGTCGCGAATTGCAACTTGCACGTGCCAAGGAGGCTTGCCTTGAATTGGCTGATGCCGGCTACACACAACCCGCTATGCGCAAGGACATCACAGTTCTTGGGCAAGAAGCATTGGGCATCGTTTACGTTGGTGCAAACACCATGGCAAGCGGTCACTACATCAGCGAGCACGACCAACTCATTTCAGAAAAACTCGGCTTCGTTTTGGCCGGAGGCGACATCAGTTCACCCACTCAAGTGAGCGAACAATACCTCTTGGACTTGGAGCGGAAAACATTTTTGGAATTGTGTACACAGAGGAAGACTTTGGAGAGAATGCAGAGCTTGGTTACAACGGGAAAAATTTTGAGAAACTGAGACTTGAGACAAAATTCCCTCCGCTTCGGGCTTCAGCCCGACCAACCACAAGATGCCGATGACCCAATACAATTTATAATAAATAATTGTTCCGATTCAATTGACGCCTCACTTGTGTTCTCTCAACCTCATCTGTCTGCGACATCTTCTCATTAAGGAGAAGAGAAGCGGCAAATTTTTGTAGAGAAAGTGGTTGGCTTAATTCATAAGTACAATCTCTATAACTCATCATAACCAGCTGCTAGTCTAAATCATAGCTATGAACTTTTCAAATTGATTTTTACACACAACCCGAATTGTCGTGCGATAAACTTCGCCAAATTGTTTTTAGGAACTTTGCTCTGCCATAGCGTTATTTCGTGTTTTTTAATTTTCAAACTCAGGGAAATTGGTATTACATTCTAACTCCATCCCGCACTTGCGGCAGGACTATTTTGAACTAAGAATTGGTATTTCAGGGTGTAACCCGAAGTAGGACGATAGTGCTTTTGGTGATGCCAAACGCGAGATGTCTTCAATCTGTATCATGATGGCCGCTGCGCTGTATGTGCCGATGCCTTTGATGGACGCGAGAAGCTGTGATTCTGCGCCACCACAGTTGACGGACAGGCAGTGGCGTTTATGAAATGGGTGATTGAGTTGTGATGGTTATAGATCCTTGCTCTAGCTTGATTGTAGGGCTTAACAAATTTACCTCTAGGAATGCTCTCGGGTTATTTGAAATACCGAAATTAGAATGGGCATCCCAAAATTTTTCAACAATTTATTCACAATATGCTGGATAGAAACACAACTGCACTTATCCTTGATTCACTCCTTTGAGCAGGCGGGAGTCCTTTGCACTAACCACCTACCAGCCCAACCGAGCAAAATCCGTGATTAACGTACACGGATATGCCGTAGAAAATTGACCGAGCATCTTAGGGTTTCTTCCTTTTTGGTTTCTTGTATAGAAGCTGTTTAATGGTATTCGCTTTAGCCTGATCTCGCTCTTCAATATTCTTCTGATGTTGCTTTTGCTTTTTTTTATCGTGAAAAA
>JAYSWI010000045.1:0-8216 GCA_043718125.1 Flavobacteriales bacterium | reverse complement strand
AATGTGCAAGAAGCAGACATAACAAACAATGCACTATACACAGACGACCTAGAAGACCAAGGCCCTTTTGAAAACACCGCACCCGATGCACAACCATCATTTTTCAGGTAATGATTCATTAAAACCTCCTCAAATTTAATTGGTCGAATTTGCCACTAACTCAATCGTAGATAATACAAAAGCCTATTCGAATGACTTGTAACAGCAACCAATGCTATGGATAGAGCATGTTTGGGAAGGACATTGAAAAAAAAACATTTCAAGCATCCACTTTAGTTTTCTTTGCTACCAATGAAATCAACCGACCTTAGTGCTTTCGATAACTCTTGGTACAATCAGGGCAGCATTGTAATGAGGTTGCTGTGGTACACCTTTCATCTTATCTTTTTTAATAGTGGATTTCCGTTTAGTGCATTCAAAGTGACGTTGCTTAAAATGTTTGGCGCAAAGACTGGAAAAGGCATTGTAATAAAGCCATACGTTAGGATCAAATATCCTTGGAATTTGCAAATTGGCAATCATGTTTGGATTGGCGAAGAAGTGTGGATTGACAATCTTGGGATAGTTACAATTGGCGATAATTGTTGTCTGTCGCAGGGGGCTATGTTGCTTTGCGGCAATCATGATTTTACAAAAAGTACATTCAACCTTTTGGTTGGCAACATCACATTAGAAAATGGAACTTGGATTGGTGCAAAAAGTGTTGTTTGTCCGGGAGTAAAATGCGGTTCGCATAGTGTACTTACCGTAGGTTCCATTGCAACCAAAGATTTAGATCCTTACTCCATTTATCAAGGCAACCCAGCGGTGAAGGTCAAAGACAGAATCATCAAAGAATGAAAGTAAGCATCATCACCATTGCCTACAACAGTGCTGCTACTATTGAGGACACTATTCGGTCGGTAGTTGCTCAAGATTATTTGGATATTGAATACATCATCATTGATGGTGGATCCAAAGACAATACCTTATCCATTGCATCCAAATACCGCGACCACATATCGTGCATTGTATCAGAAAAGGACAACGGCATTTATGACGCAATGAACAAAGGTGTAGCAAAGGCCACAGGCAATATTGTAGGTATTTTGAATAGCGATGATTTCTATGCCTCAAACAATATTATTTCAAATGTTGTGAATGAATTTGTTGTGTCCAAATGCGATGGGTTGTATGGCGATTTGGTTTATGTGAACCGCGAAGATGCTGATAAAGTGGTTCGCACTTGGAAGGCTGGCGCATATCATCATGGCAAGTTCAAGCGAGGCTGGATGCCACCACATCCAACTTTTTTTGTGAAGAATAATAAGTACACTGAATTAGGTATGTACAATTTGAATTTGAAATCCGCAGCAGATTATGAATTGATGCTGCGATTCATTCATAAGCATGAAATAAAAATGAGCTATTTGCCTCTGATAATGACCAAAATGCGCATTGGTGGTCAAAGCAACATGACTTTAAAAAATCGTATCAAGGCGAATATGGAAGACCGTTTGGCGTGGAAAATAAATGGCCTTAAACCTGGATTATTTACCCTAACATGGAAGCCTTTATCCAAGTTGTTTCAATTTCTAAAGAAATGAAAGCATGAAAAAAGGGCCGTCTCTTCAGAAGGCCCTTTAACAAAAATCTTTGTACAAGAAAAAACAATTTTAGAACTTAGCTCTAGAGCGTTTCACATTTCGTGTTTTCACCCAACTGTATTTGCTTTTGTAGAACTTGCTGCGACCGCGTACCACTTTACCCACCGTAACTTGTGTTGTGATATAACTGTCGTTATTTGATTTTAAGCCTCTAAGGGCTGGACTTGCGACACCCGTGTAACTCTGTTGAGCACGATTGATATTCTCAATCTCAACTCCTTCTGAATTAGTATATGGGCCTGCTGCATCTACTTCGGCAAGCAGTTCATCATAAGTTTGCGATTGCAATGCCAAAGCCAATTGATAATCTTCCGGATTCTGAGGTGTTGGCTGATAATATTCTGTTGAAACATCATCCAAATAATCTGTGAATGCAGTCCTCCATGAAATCTCCCATCCTATTCGCCATGATTTGTTGAATGTGAAATACATGCCCAAACCTACTGGTATCGCTAGCCCTATATTGCTATATCTGACTCCTTCTGTTTGCAACGGTTTCAGGTCATACCAATTATTGTCAACATACTGGCCATTTGTCATACCGCTTGTTTCAATACTAGCGGATTGATAGTAGTTGGAATCTAGAACATCATACACCAACCTTGCTTGTGGGTTGTGGTAAAAACCAGCCACACCACCAAAAGCATAAAGTTTGTAATCGGGATTGTAGTAGCCTCTGTTGCCCACGTCATTGTCATACCAAAGTGTCAATTCCAAACGCGCTCCAAGTTCAAACATTCTGTTTCTGAAATTCAAATTGCGCGCTCTGCGAGGTCCCCAAGTAGAATTTTCGTCCGCATCTTGGATCATCATATAATCTAAATTGATTGCGACAGCGAATCTTTTAGAAAACTTATAGCGGCCATATCCACCAACGGCATATCGCGTCTGACCCAAGTGCATGTCCACTACAAAATCGCGTCTTGGCTGGTCAAATCCACCTACATCGCCAAGGTAATTGGCGGCTCCAATCTTAATTCCATAATCATACTGATATTGGGCATCGACATTGAAACTCAAGGCCAACGCTAAGATGAATAAAATTTTTTTCATGTATTTATTTTAATAAGGCTCAAAAAAAAAATGCGGTGCTAAAATAATAGCAACAAGTATGTTGAACTAATCTTTTTTCTATACGAATACGAACCAATTCGCAAAGGGTTGTCGATGTGTCGAAAAATAAATGGAATTATGATTTTAAAACCAAAAGCAGATGCTCATTTTTGATTCCATGCAGAATAGAATTACAAACCTTTTTGGTATTCAACATCCTATCATTCAAGCTGGCATGATATGGTGCAGCGGATGGGAGCTGGCAAGTGCCGTGAGCAATGCCGGAGGCTTGGGGCTTATAGGTTCCGGCAGTATGTATCCAGATGTTTTGCGAGCACACATTCAAAAATGCAAGGCCGCTACCGACAAACCTTTTGGAGTAAATGTTCCTTTACTTTATCCTCAAATAAATGAACACATCCAAATCATTATTGAAGAAGGTGTAAAGGTAGTTTTCACCTCAGCAGGTAATCCAAAAACATACACTGAAAAATTTAAAGCAGCGGGACTGACAGTGGCTCATGTGGTGTCAAGTTCGAAGTTTGCAATAAAGGCAGAACTTGCCGGCTGTGATGCTGTTGTTGCAGAAGGATTCGAAGCAGGCGGACACAATGGTAGAGAGGAAACTACAACGTTATGCCTCGTTCCTTCGGTGGTTGATGCTGTTCAAATTCCTGTGATAGCTGCAGGGGGAATAAGTGATGGTAGATCCATGCTGGCTGCATTAGCCTTGGGGGCAGAGGGTGTGCAGGTTGGCAGTCGTTTTGTGGCTTCGGTTGAAAGCAGTGCCCATGCGTTTTTCAAACAAAAGATTATTACCAGCGAAGAAGGTCAAACACAATTGACGCTGAAAGAAATCACTCCGGTGCGATTGATGAAAAATGATTTCTATAATAAAGTGCAAGCGGCCTATTCGAATGCTGCTTCAGTGGAAGAACTTCAATCGCTACTTGGCAGAGGGCGGGCTAAAAAAGGAATGTTTGAGGGTGACTTGGAAGATGGAGAATTAGAAATTGGCCAAGTGGCGGCCAACTTCGATGAGATTTTGCCGGCAGCGACCATTATTGATAATATGGTGCGTGAGTTTGAATTTGAATTTCAACGCTTGATAGAGCTGTTGAGCAAATGAGCTATTTGTCCTTTACCTTCTCGCACCAAAACGATTTCATTGTCCGTGCAATCAAGTATTGTGGATGCTTCCAGCCCCCCTACTCCACCGTCAATCACAATATCCACTTCATGTTCAAATTTTTCGTGTATTAAATTGGGGTCGTTGGTGTACTCCAATATTAGATCTTCGTCAAGGACGGATGCCGCTATAATAGGGCGTCTCAATTCACGCACGATACTTAGCGCAATTTCATTTGCGGGTACACGAATTCCAATTGTTTTTTTCCTTTCAGAAAATATTTTCGGTATGCTTTTGCTTCCTTCCAAGATGAAAGTATATGGCCCAGGCAAAACAGATTTCATCAGTTTATATAAAGGATTGCTCAATTGTTTTGCATAGTCTGCGAGATGCGACAAATCGGAACATACTATAGAAAAATTGGCTTTGTCCACTCTGATTTTTTTCAGCTTTGCAATCCGCTCAATAGCTTTTGCATTGTTGATGTCGCAACCAAAACTATAAACGGTATCCGTTGGGTAAACAATAACTCCACCGCTTTGAAGGCACGCCACCACTTCTTTTATGACACGGATGTCAATACTATTTTCTCTTAGCTGAAGTATCATTGGATTTTCGCTGTGGTGTTTTTTTTATCTATCAATAGCAGCAAAGAATTCAATGAAAATTCGCACTTTCATATTGCAAATTTCAATGGCGTTTTTTCAAAATATTTTTGTCATTTATTTTGCTGCTGCTTTTGCATGGTCGGCTAGAAACTGCGCCAATCCACTGTCTGTAAGCGGGTGTTTCAACAATTGCATTATCACACTCAGCGGCCCTGTCATTACATCAGCACCTATTTCAGCGCATTTCAAAATGTGCAATGGGTGACGAATGGATGCGGCAAGAATTTCGGTATCGAATTGGTAGTTGTCGTAGATGATTCTTATTTGCTCGATGAGTTCCAAGCCATCGGTGCTTATGTCGTCCAATCGGCCAACGAAAGGCGACACAAAACTGGCACCTGCCTTAGCCGCCAACAATGCCTGACCTGCACTAAATATGAGTGTGCAATTGGTAGAAATCCCTTTGTCAGAAAAATATTTTAGTGCCTTCACGCCATCCTTAATCATCGGGATTTTTACCACAATGTTTTGATGCAAATCGGCCAATTCTTCTCCTTCTTCAATCATTCCTTTGTAGTCCGTTGCAATCACCTCTGCGCTCACATCGCCTTCGCCCACTATTTCGCAAATTGCTTTGTAATGTTTCATCACATTGTCTTTGCCCGTTATTCCCTCCTTGGCCATCAATGAGGGATTAGTAGTCACTCCGTCTAGCACGCCAAGATCCATTGCTTCGCGTATCTGATCCAAATTTGCAGTATCAATAAAAAATTTCATATTATGTATAATAATTAAGGGCCGAAAGTATCTGAGTATTTCAAACTAAATAGAATGAATTAGTGAACATTGCGCCAACCATTCTTTACTATTGCGACATGGAATTTTCTCCTTTCTTAAAGCAACTCGTACTCAATATAATGGTAACTTCTGTTGCCCTGCTGCTAGGCGATTATTTGATGGACAACGTTTATTTTACGCATAGTTGGGTCGCGTTGATTGCCGCATTTTGTCTTGCATTGCTCAATGTGGTATTGAAACCGTTGTTGATTGTGCTCACCATTCCTGCTACCATTTTCACGCTGGGGCTTTTTCTTTTGGTGATCAATACAGTGATGTTGATGATAGCCGATCAAATGGTGGATGGGTTTGCAATCAATACATTTTGGGCCGCCTTTCTTTTGTCCCTTTTCATTTCATTTTTTAGCGGAATCATCAATGGCAATGTCAAGATCGAAAAGCACAAGAGGTGAAAATATTTCAACCATTTAGTTTGAATATTAAAGACAAAGGTCTAACTAAATGGCCTGCCATTTCTCTAATAGACAGTGGTCTTATACCAATTGTAATTAATAGATAGGCCAGCCATTTCTCTCCTTCTGGAAGAATACAAGTGAGGCGATAAGGAGCAACGAACTGTCTAATAATTACAATTGGTCTTATACGTTAAAACGGAAGTGCATCACATCGCCATCTTCCACGATGTATTCTTTGCCTTCCACGCCTAGTTTTCCTGCTTCTTTCACAGCGGCTTCAGATTTATAGTGGATGAAATCTTTGTATTTTATCACCTCAGCGCGAATGAATCCTTTTTCGAAATCGGTATGAATAACGGCTGCTGCTTTTGGGGCTGTGTCTCCTTTGTGAATTGTCCAAGCACGCACTTCTTTTACACCTGCTGTAAAATACGTTTGCAGATTTAGTAGCTTGTATGCCGCGCGAATCAGTTTCGCAACTCCTGGTTCCTCTAGGCCAAGGTCTTGAAGAAATATTTGACGCTCTTCGAAAGTTTCGAGTTCTGCAATGTCGGCTTCTATGGCTGCACCCAGCACAATGACTTCTGCATTTTCATTCATCACAGATTGGCGCAAGCGTTCCACATGCGCATTTCCTTTTACCACATTTCCTTCCTCCACATTGCACACGTATAGCACGGGTTTGGCGGTTAGGAGTTGCAATTCCTTGTCTAGATTTTCTTCCTCATCGTTTTGTGCTGGCATTGCTCTGGCACTTTTTCCTTGCTCAAAACCTGCCTTAAGTCTTTCCAAATAGTCGAAGTGTTTTTTGGCAACACCATCTCCGGCTTTTGCTGCGCGTTGCACTTTTGCTATGCGTGCTTCCACTGCTTCAAGGTCTTTTAGTTGAAGTTCTATGTCTATTATTTCTTTATCGCGAACGGGATCCACGCTGCCATCTACGTGTATAATATTATCATCTTCGAAGCAGCGCAATACATGAATAATAGCATCGGTCTCGCGGATGTTTGCAAGAAATTTGTTGCCCAAGCCTTCGCCCTTGCTGGCTCCTTTTACGAGGCCAGCTATATCCACAATCTCAATGGTGGTGGGCACCACACGCTCTGGGATAACTATGTCGGAGAGTTGAGTCAGCCGCTCATCAGGCACCGTTATCACACCCACGTTGGGTTCGATGGTGCAAAAGGGGAAATTTGCCGCTTGTGCTTTTGCGTTGCTCAAGCAGTTGAACAACGTTGATTTTCCTACGTTTGGTAGGCCTACTATACCACACTTCAATGCCATGTTTATATATACTTTAAAAAAATTTGGGCCGCGAAAATAGACTTGTGATTTGATTGTAAAATTTTAATTGCACAGCCAAACTGAAATTCCGCCTTCAGTTATCGTCTTTCAACGACCTGATAAATTTTTTCCAAGCATTGCCATCCAAAAGGTTGCCACCGCTAACAAGGCCGCTGGTGATGCGTGAGTTGAGCAATGCTTGCTCGTTGCTTACACTTTGTGATGCAAAATCATAAAGGCCATCGTAGTTGACGGCCATGTATTGTGTTCTACTAAACTTTGAATAGCCATCGCTTGGCAGGTCTAAAGCTAGTAATTCCTGCCTTAGCTTGTGTGGTGCCGGATATGGCAGAATGGTGATGGGCCGCATGGTGAAGGTGTCCATTTCCATCAATTGCACTACTGAAAGATGATTTTGAGTGGAGTCTAAAGGTATAACGAAGGAGGAAGTTTTGAGGCCGATGCAATTAAAATTTATAGTATCCCCTTGTTGAACTGGCAATGTAAAATAGCCTGAATAATCAGAATAAGTGCCTCTGTGATCGCTACTGCGATAGATGGAAACAAATGGCATCGAAATGAGTGAGTCTGTTGCAACCACTACCCCACTCACCTGCACCACTTTTTTTTGCTGCGCAGAAATTAGATTACAAGAAATGCAAATTATGATTGTAAGTAAGAGGTTTTTCATCCGTGTCAAATGTAATTCTGTGCTAGACGATCAACTTGAGGAAATGTTATTTGATTTTGATTATTTTTTTATGACTAGGCGGTTCCATATAACAGCTCCATCAACATCATAATTGTTACGGTGAGAACCTGCTGCTGTGCAGAAAGGTAGATTGATTTTTGTTAAATGAACGATTATGAAAGTTCCGTGCATTCCGTGCCTCCGTGGCAAACAAAATTGATTTCGAAGAAATTTATTTTTAAAATCTCTGTGGTCAAGAAAAAACATTTTTCTAAATCCTTGCCGATCCGTTCAATCCATTCAATCTGTGTTCCCAAAAAAAAATCATTTCCAATTCCAATGGCATTGATTTTCAATAACAATATTTAATTTGGTACATCAAAACGCCCAGGCATTTTTTTATCTTTTGATACCCCTAAATAAATTAAACCAATTCTTAGTTCAAAATAGTCCTCCCGCAAGTGCGGGGGTAAATGCCGTTAGAGTATTTGTTTAGGCGAATCGAGGTCAAGTAGGCAAGCGCATTACAGCGCAAGCCTCTCACAGAACCGT
>JAYSWI010000440.1:0-13386 GCA_043718125.1 Flavobacteriales bacterium | reverse complement strand
GCTGGCCATGGCGCAATGAATCGCAAGCACGCATCACCGCAAGAGCGAAGGCATGGTGTGTGCCATGAGGAGACTGCCGGACCACCCCAACGCTACTTCCCGCGCGTATGAACTCCTCGGCACTCAATTCTCCATCCTTGTTCGTGTCAAAGGTCGGGAACCGTCGCCTGCCCTCGGCCTGGTCGGGGAATTTGTTGAGATACTCGGCAAGCGTCAGCTTCCCATCGTGATCGGTGTCTTTGCCTTTGAAGATCACATGCCGGTAGGTGCCTGAGGTTTTTGGCGCTGCCTTGCCCTTCGTCGCTGGCTTTCGACCGCTGTCCTGTGGCATCCCTGTCGCGGCGGCGCGGGCTCTGGCTTCACTCGCAGGCAATGTCTGCTGCCATGCGATGGCCTTGGCCGTCAGATCCTTCACGATGTCAGCATTCTCGCTCGCGACGTCATGCTCCTCTCCGATGTCTTTCGGAATGTTGTACAATTGTGCTTTGCTGCCGTCGTGATTCACGAAGAGCTTCCAGTCGCCATCGCGGATCGCTAACATCGGCGGCACATAGCCGTCGGCAGCACCCTGCACATTGAAGAGCCACTCCCAGTGCAAGGGCCTCGAGCGCGGGCGGGTGCCTCCGAGCCAGATGTCGCTCACGTCTTCTCCATCTGGCTGCACACTGGCTGGCACATCGACGCCTGCGAGCTTGCAGATCGTCGGGAGGAAATCGACGCCACCGGTCACGCTGGTTTCGTCACGACGACCCGCCGCGACATGCCCAGGCCAGCGAAGCAGACCGAATGTGCGGATGCCGCCCTCGTACATGCTGCGCTTGCGTGCGCGCAGCGGACCCGTGTTGCCGACGCCTGCATTCGAGGCATTGCCGACGCGGTAGTCCTCGGCGCCGTTATATTGATTGTATTTGTAGTGACCATACTCCAGAAGATGTGGAACACAAAGTGCGTGAATTTGAGGCTGCCAACTTTGGCATTAGCTCTATTGAAACCACCTTTTGTGCCGCTTGGACAGCATTGCAATCACTTTTGAATATTGAAGATCTTATTCTAAAGTTCACCGATGGCCCTGCTGATATTCTAACATTAAAGCAATCGGCCATTGAGGTCGGAAATACTGCCGATGTCACCGTTTTCTCAACAGATGAAAACACTACTTTCAATAAGGATAACTGGCATTCTAAAAGTTTTAATTCGCCATTTATCGGGAAACAATTGTTGGGAAGGGTTATAGCGATATAATGAAAAATTAAATGCCCTATTTTTTTTACGCTCAAGTGAAAAATCGAAAATATATCTTTGAATGAAAAAAACAACTGTCCTATTCCTCTGCATTCATAATTCTGCAAGAAGCCAAATGACAGAAGCATATTTAAAATTATTTGCATCTGAAAAATTTGAGGTACACAGTGCCGGCCTTGAACCAGGTAAACTAAATCCGTTTGCGATTGCAGCAATGTTGGAAGATGGCATTGATATCTCAAACAATGAAACCAAGAGTGTTTTTGATTTGCACCAACAAAAGAAGTCGTTTGAATATGTTGTTACCGTTTGCGATCCGAAAGCCTCCGAAATGTGTCCTGTTTTTATTGGTACGCATAGGAAAATAAACTGGTCATTTGATGATCCTTCAACTTTCAGAGGCAGCGATGCTGAAAAGTTAAGCCTGACTCGAAACGTGCGCGATCAAATAAAAGAAGCGGTGTTGTCATTCATCAAAGAATTCGATAAATGAAAAAATATTTGGCCGAATTTGTAGGTACATTCTCAATACTTTTTTTTGGCACCGGTGCTATCATTATTAGCGAAGAAACAAGCATAGCCATTTCACATTTAGGTGTTTCGGTGGTATTCGGAATGATTGTGATGCTGATGATTTATTTGTTTGGAAAAATATCCGGTGCGCACTTTAATCCTGCTGTTACCATTGCGTTTAGTTCTATCCGCCTTTTTCCATCAAAGCAAATTTTACCATACCTCATTGCGCAATTTGCAGGTGCTTGTGCAGCATCAATTTTGTTAGGATTTCTTTTTCCTACAAATGAAATGTTAGGTGCCACCGTTGTAAACGGAAGTGTTTTCAAGAGTTTTTTTCTTGAAATTTTCATCGCATTTATTCTGATGCTTACGGTGCTAAAAATCACAGAAGGTTTGCACCTTTCAAATCTTCGTGTAAGCATAATTATTGGAACTGTGATTCTGCTTGCTGCATTGTTCGCAGGCCCGATCAGTGGGGCTTCGTTAAATCCTGCGCGCAGTTTTTCGCCTGCTATAGTTTCCGGACATTGTGAGTTGCTTTGGCTATACTTGACAGCACCAATTTGTGGCACTGTGGCTGCGGCATTGGTATGGAAAAGTGTACTAGTTAAACATTTTTCTACCACCAAAAAGGCCGCACTTTGAATGCGGCCATTTTATGAAAATGATTGATAAATTATTGTTTCATCCAGCGAACAGCGGCTGTTCCGGTTTTAATCAAATAACTTCCGGCAGCAAGGTTCGAAATGTCTAGTTGGATATTTTTTTCCCGATTGAAATCGAAATTTTTCACAGCCCTGCCGCTCATGTCATAGATAGTAATTGCTGCGCCTTTCGAAATTCCCTGAATGTATATCACATCGGTTGCGGGATTTGGAAACACTTGAATATTTGCGGCATTCAATTCAATCACATTAACAATCGCAATGGTGAACGAAAAAACCGCAGACCATTGACCTGTGCCACATTCATTGGTGGAGCGCACACGCCAATAATAAATTCCATCAGGCAAATTGAAAGTGACCAACTGCATGTTCAATGCGGTGGTTTGTGTTTCTACAATACTTGTGAAAGCCGCATCAGTGGCAAGTTCGAAGGTGTAACTCGTGGAGTTGGGATCATTCGCCCATTCAAACAGAATGGATGGTGCAGTGTTGCTTACAAACGAATTGTTTGGGACATTTATCAATGTTGGTGAAGAGGGCGCGCCATTACTGATAGTGATGGTAAATGGCACTTCATATTGCTCACCAAAATTTGTTTGCAATGCTAACGTGGCATAATAAGTTCCTGGTGTAGCGGTGAGCAAATCACCTATTGAAACAGTAGCATTTCCAACCCCATTTACCGGATTTGCAGTAACTGAAACTCCACCAATTCCTTCAACAGCAAAAGTGAGTGGAAATGCAAGTTCTGCATTTATTTCAACTTGCAAAATAATTTCATTTACTCCACAAAGATCAAAGTTGTCTTGAGCAAGGTTGATAAGAGAAGGCTGCAAAATAAAAAATCCTTCGTACATGCTTGTAGCCAGATTTACACCGCTTGGCAAATACGGATAATTGCTCCAAGTGCCGCTGTACTGGATAAAATCGTTGGCCGGAAATAAATCGAAATAACCCACCTCCGTCAAGTCTCCATCATCAATATGTACAGCATCTAACACACGCACTCCGCTTCTATAATTGCTTTCATATACAAATTGATCTTCTATATAAAGATTGTGATCTATGCTGGGACTTGTGCTCTCATAAAAGCCCATGTAAATAGCGTTGTCAATATTGGTGACATCATAAATGTGTGTGCGCGTGCCAGTAGGAGTTCCGGCTTGAGAGAGGTCGCCTTCATCCAATTCATCATTGATCAAAAAATGACTTTTGTCCTTTGTAACCCAACCCTGATGCACATATCCCAAATCCGCATAAGTGTAGGTGTTGCCTATCAATTGGCAATCAGATTTATCGGTTACATCTGCTATTGCGAATTCATCACCATTGAATAAAAACAGTAATTCTTTGTCCGCATAATCAGGATCCGGACCGTCATAAGTCCACACAAAACTGTCGTGTGTGTATCCAATAACATCGAAACCACCAGCCAACGTTGGATTCGTTGGATTAGAAATATCGACTATGTGCGGCCCCCCATCAAAAGTGCTGGTGCCGTTGCAATAACAGTAGCCCGTTTGAACATCAATATTAATGGTATGGCAATGTCCAAAGCCAGAATAATGTGCTGTCTCTTCAAAATCAACAGGTGCGTTTTCTACATTATCCAACTGGAACAAATCAAAAACTTGAAGGCCATGTCCGCTGGCTTCACTGGAAACGAAACAATAATTCTGATACGTTTCTACATCGCGCCATAAGCTGTTTTCGGTACCGAAATGTTTGGGTAACAATCCCAAATAAACAGGAGTAGTGGGTATCGAAATATCAAGAAATGCAGTGCCATAACTGCATCCCACCAATGCGTATTCTTTGCCGGTGTTTGGGCTTACCCAACCCCATATATCGCTTGTGTTGGTACCTGGGCCACCGCCAATAGCAGTAAGGGGAACAAAGGCAAGCAAGTCCACATTATCGCAAGGATAAACACCTGCCATACCACCAACACAAGGTGTTTGTGCAGAAAGAGGGCGAATTTGAAATAATAAGTATGCAGTCATTGCACACCAGAAATAAAATTTATTCATAGAGGTTTGATTGATATTTTTTTTGATAAAAACTAAAAATTGTGCGTTGCTAAAAAATTATAGAATTTGAAGTGCCTGAATCACCATTTATCCGATTGCACTTCTATGTTTTCTAAACTCAATAGAGTTTTCTCTTCCAAATTATTGCTGGCCAATGCGAGGCTTTGTACAAGCTCCTTGTGTGTGACCCTCACACCACGCGAACGATAGCCTACAACTCGGTTGGAGTCAGCAGTATCTCTTTCCATTGCAGCAATAATCTCGCTCAAGGGTTTTAATGCTGCCAACTTTTCTTGCTTCAAAATCCACTCAATGAGTTGCAGTTTTTCTTTTGAAATTTCAGCTGTCATGTCGATCCATTTTTTGCAAATAAAGGTGAATTAAACGCCTGACAGCAATTGGTAAATTGAGTTGGCGGATAGCTCTCTGTTTAATCATCAGTTTAATTATTCTAATAAACAGGCGTGTGCTTATAGCCTTGTTGTTCTAGCACTAGATTTTGAAAATGCCAAACCAGATGCGCGATTCTTTGAACAAAAACTAAATAAAATTTCTAAAAGGAAAACACCTAAAAACAGCACCTGCTTTAATACTCCTTGCTGTTGGCGGTAGCTCAAGAAAGGCGTCTGCACTTGCAAGATTTGCAAAATCGCCTGAGCCGGAACTCGTCATTGGTGCTGCGCAAAGACAGGCGTTTTTATCGAAAGTTAATTGTACTTGAAGGTAAAAAGTAAACGTCCCTTTGATTGCAATATCCTCTGTCAACTTTGCAAATATTTTTTTTTCCGGTTGTGAAAAGGAAGCGTTCAACCATGGAATCAAATAACGAATGGCGCATAAATAGGTGGAGATAGGATTGCCCGGAAAAGCGAAAATCCACTTTGAATCCAAACGGCCAAACCAAAAAGGCTTGCCCGGTTTTTGTGCAACACCATGAAATTTATTTTCAACACCAAGATGCTTCATCACATCTGGAATTAAGTCGAATTTTCCTTTGCTAACACCTCCACTCAACAGTATTACATCATTGTTTTCCAAAGCTTTTTTAACTCCAGAAACAATTGTTTCGAATTGATCAGACAGGTGCGATTGTGTAGCATTCAGACCATAAGACACAAGCAATTGTTGAAGTACAAAAACATTGCTTCTTCTTATTTGATATGGCTTTGGCGTTTCGTGTATTTCAACCAATTCATTTCCTGTTGAAAAAATATGAATACGTGGCAACGCTAAGACCTGCACCTCAGAACGGCCCACTGCGCACAATGCAGCAATTTCCACCGCAGTCATTTTCGTTTTCTTCGCTACAATGATTTCGCCTTTGGTTTTGTCAGTTCCTTTAAGTTGTATGTTTTGATTTCTTGCATAGGTCGCATTTTGAATGGTGCAAACACCAGCACCTATAACAATTTGTTCGTAAGGAACAACCGCATCACAACCATAAGGACAGATAGCTCCAGTCATCACTTCAATACAGGAATTGGGTTCGGACAATGTGTGCGCAGCTATACCTGCCTGCTGCATTCCGATAATACAAAAAGTCCTTTGGCCAGTTTGAAGGTCAGCAAAACGAAGTGCCACGCCATCCATCATCACACGATGGAATGGCGGCAGATCGAAATCGCAAAGGACATCTTCATTTAACACTCGCTGCGCCAATTGGTGCACATCGCAAGATTCCGTTTTTGGATTAAAAAGGTTTTGCAAAACGATGTCAGTTGCTTCCGAAGGAGTGATCATGGCTAATAAAATATTGCTAGTTTTTTTTTGAATTTCCAGCTTGCTATTTCTTTCGTTAGTAAGTGTTTCTAACACTCTTATTTTCTTGTACATCTTTTGATGATTTGATTGACAAACGTTTTATTCTTTCTTCAAATTCATTCAAATGTGTATCATGAAAATCAAGATGTGTCACCAATCGCACCTTGTCATCACCAAAACCAAAACAGAAAATATTTTGCTCACGCATTGCAGCAATCACTTGCGCAGAATGGATTGTGTCTTGCAGCTTGACAATTACAATGTTTGTTTCTACAGGCATAAATCCCTTTACCCAATCACATTTTTCCAATATGTTCTGAATGACCTTTGCTCGTGAATGATCTTCAGATAGCCGAGAGATATTATTGTTCAAAGCATAAACACCTGCCGCTGCAATAAAACCCGCTTGCCGCATTCCCCCACCAAAATTTTTTCGCCTCCGATGTGCCCTATAAATGAAATCCTTGGAACCAAGTAATAGGCTACCCACAGGCGCACCCAAACCTTTGCTCAAACAAATTGAAATGGAATCGAAGTGCAATCCAAATTCCTTAGGTGAAATTTTTTGAGCAATAAGTGCATTAAAAATACGTGCGCCATCGCAGTGCAATTTCAATCCGTGCTGTTTGCATAAAACTCCAATTTTTTTTACCTCTTCAAAATCATATATGGCTCCACCACCCTTGTTCATCGTGTTTTCCAAACATACCAATGTAGTGCGTGGATAATGTGCATCATCACCATTTATGTTTTTCAATACATCATTGGCCGTGAACATGCCACGTTCTGTTTCAATCAATCGCACACTGGCTCCAGCATTTTGTGCAATGCCTCCACCCTCGTACAAATAGACGTGAGCCAGGCTTGAACAAATCACCTCATCGCCTGGTCTAGTGTGCACACTAATAGCTATTTGGTTGGTTTGAGTGCCACTGCTACAATACAATGCGGCTTCCATTCCAAACATTTCGGCTGCCATTATTTGCAGTGCATTTACGGTTGGATCTTCGCTAAAAACATCATCGCCCACTTCGGCTTGCATCATCGCTTGTCGCATATCCACACTTGGTTTAGTCAAGGTGTCGCTTCTTAAATCTATAGTCATTTGTACGAAATTTTCTTTGGAAGCAATGATATGAAATGGATGATATTGAACGAAGGCACAATCGTGAGGAGTGAATCATTCCGCGTTGCGATGACTCGTGCGGAAGAAAAAACGACCCCCGATATGAATCTGTCATTCCACGGTGCGATGGCTTTGTGTAGAAGAAAAAAATGACCCCCGATGTGAATGTGTCATTCCACGGTGCGATGGCTTTGTGTGTAAGAAAATGTGGAATCTGCCTGTGCACTATGAGAACAGTATTGCTTGCCGTGCTCGCGCTATTGCAGATTCCACACTTCGATGACTCGTGTGGAATGACACTACGCATCATGACTGTGGAATGACACTGCGCATCTTGAGGGTGGAATGACACTGCGCATCTTGCCCTTTAGCAGAAAAGAATCGGAACACTTCCATTTTGGATAGAAATATTGTGACTGCAACAAAATTGCATTAGAAAAAAAACCAAGTTTTGGAAAGTACACAAGCCTTGTCTTGGTTTTTTCCTAACCTTTTTACATGCGTCATGCCGCAAAAAAAACGCTCTCTTTTATGTCAATAAATAGGCACAACTTTTTTACTCTAAGAGCTTCGAGAATTACCTACATTCGCGAGCCTTTGAAAAAAGGAAATCATTCACAACATTCACACAGTAATTAACCACTTCAAACAAAGAAATGAATGTGACGAAATCGTTTGCATTTTGAAATCTGTAATTTGAAATTTGAAATAAATAAATAATGGCCGAAGGAGAAAAAATTATCGACATAAACATCGAAGATGAAATGAAATCAGCTTACATCGATTATTCGATGTCGGTGATAGTTAGCCGCGCACTACCTGATGTGCGCGATGGTATGAAACCAGTGCACCGCAGAGTGCTTTATGGTATGCTTGAGCTGGGCGTATTGAGCAATCGTCCTTACAAAAAATCAGCACGTATCGTTGGAGAGGTAATGGGAAAATATCACCCTCATGGCGACTCATCGGTTTATGATACTATGGTGCGCATGGCTCAAGAATGGAGTTTGCGCTATCCACTAGTAGATGGCCAAGGCAATTATGGCAGCATGGATGGCGACCCACCTGCAGCTATGCGTTATACCGAAGCAAGACTGCGCAAAATTGCTGAAGAACTGCTAGAAGATTTGGACAAGGAAACCGTTGACTTCCAACCCAACTTCGATGACTCGCTTGAAGAGCCAAAAGTGATGCCCGGCAAAGTGCCCAACTTGCTTCTCAATGGAGTAAGCGGAATAGCAGTAGGTATGGCCACCAATATGCCTCCGCACAACCTTACAGAAGTATGCGAAGGAATTATTGCATACATCAACGACAACGAAATCAGTATAGAAGGTCTGATGAAATACATCAAAGCACCCGACTTCCCAACAGGCGGTTTGATATTCGGGGTGGATGGTGTGAAGAGTGCTTATGAAACAGGCCGTGGTCGAGTAGTGATTCGCGCCAAGACACACTTCGAAGAAGTGAATGGCCGCGAAGCCATTATAGTTACAGAAATGCCTTATCAAGTGAACAAAGCGGAAATGCAAAACCGCCAAGATCAAATGATAAAGGAAGACAAACTAGACGGCATTTTTGATATTCGCGATGAGAGTTCGCGCGAAGGAATAAGAGTGGTTTATGAATTGAAAAAGGATGCTATACCCAATGTGGTATTGAATAATCTTTTCAAACATTCAGCGCTGCAAACTTCTTTCAGCATCAACAACACTGCACTTGTGCATGGTCGCCCCGAGGTGTTGAACCTGAAACACATGGTGAAATACTACGTGGAGCATCGCCATGAAGTAGTGACACGCAGAACAGAATTTGAAAAAAGAAAAGCACAAGAACGAGCACACATATTAGAGGGCCTGCTCATAGCATTGGATCATCTTGACCAAGTTATAGCCTTGATTCGTGCATCACTCACACCCGATGTGGCGCGCGAAGGTTTGATTACCACCTTCAACCTTTCTGAAATACAAGCCCGCGCAATTTTGGATATGCGCCTCCAACGGTTGACAGGACTTGAGCGCGACAAAATAAAAGCTGAATTTGATGAACTCATGGCACTCATCTCTCGCCTCAATGAAATATTGGGAAGCGAAGAGTTGCGCATGAATATTATTAAAGATGAATTGCTTCATTTGATAGAAAAGTTTGGTGATGAAAGACGTTCATCTATTGAATTCAGCAGTTCGGATCTCAGCATAGAGGACATGATACCGGACGACAAAGTGGTCATCACCATCACCCATGCCGGCTATATCAAGCGTACCAATTTGATCGAATACCGGTCGCAAAGTCGCGGTGGTGTTGGTGCCAAGGGCACAGTGGCTAGAACAGAAGATTTCGTAGAACATATTTTCACTGCCACCAATCACGATTGGTTGCTCATTTTCACCAAGAAAGGGCGATGCTTCTGGATGCGCGCCTTCGAAGTGCCCGAAGGATCTAAAACCAGCAAAGGCAGAGCCATTCAAAACCTATTGCAAATAGAGCAAGACGACAAAGTGATGGCCTACATCCCAACCAAGGACTTGCTAAATCCGGAAAATACTAAGGACAACTTCGTAATACTATGCACCAAAAAAGGTCTTATCAAAAAGACCAAATTGGATGCATACAGTCGCCCTAGATCAAATGGTATCAACGCCATCAAGATTGTAGATGGCGATGAGTTGTTAGAAGCAAAACTGACCAACGGCAATTGCGAAATAATAATGGGCACAAGGGTCGGCAAAGCGATCCGTTTTAACGAATCGAAAGTGCGGGCTGTGGGTCGCTCTTCGCAAGGAGTGCGTGCAGTAAATCTAGGTGTGGAGAAAAATGAAGTGATTGGAATGGTTTGTATTTCTGACCTCAATAGCGACATACTTGTGGTAAGCGAAAAAGGAATGGGTAAACGCTCCTCTTTGGAGGACTACCGCATCACCAACCGAGGAGGAAAAGGTGTAAAAACTATTAACCTCACCGAAAAAACAGGCGACTTGATTGCCATACTTTCCGTTGACAATGACCATGATTTTATGATCATCAACAAAAGCGGAATTATGGTTCGATTGCGTGTGGATGATTTGCGTGTGATAGGCAGAGCAACCCAGGGAGTGAAGCTTATAAATCTGCGTGGCAATGATGAAATAGCAGCAGTATGCAGTGTTGTAAAAGATGATGATGAAGAAATAATAGATGGAGATTTGGATGCCACAATGAGAGAAGATGACCCTGAAAATGCAGAACCCTCAGATGATGCACCAGCCAACCCTGACCAAGAGTAAATGGTGAGCTGTAGGATTTCGCTGCGCTAAGTGAAATCAGACCAATTGGTATGCATCTAAAAAATAGCCGTTAGTTATTTTTCAATTGTTCTCTGACTTTTTTGAACTGCAGAATTGTTTGCATTAACACTTGGCACAATGTTGGAAAAGCGGCACGCGCCAAAATTTTATTTTTGTAGAACCTTTTTTTTTGAATAAACAATAATTTTTTTTTACCCATTATGAAAAAGCTCAGTTTGCTGTTATTTATTCTAGCACTCACAAACGCTGCGGTTAGTCAAAATGTAACAAGTGCATACAACGCCAACAAGGCTGGTGAGTATGACAAAGCAGTGCAATACATCGAAGAAGCAATTAAAAATCCGAAGGACGCTGCCAAGGAAAAAACATGGCGTTACAGAGGCAACATATACTACAACGTTGCCAACGGAAGCAAATGGGCAGATCAATTTCCAAACGCTTTGGAACTTGCTTTTATGTCCTACAACAAAGCCTTGGAAGTGGAACCGACAAGTGATTATTTGGAAGAAACAAAACTTGGTATGAGTTCATTGCAACAACTCATTCTACAAAAAGGATCGGAACAATACAACGCCAAAGACTTTTGTAAATCAGCCGAAAATTTTGTAATGGCTGGAGACATCAGTGCCAAATTCAATATTATCGATAGCGCATCTTTTTTCAATTCGGCCTATTCTTATGACCAATGTGGAAACAAAGAAAAAGCGATGATTGGCTATAAGAAATGTGCTGAGATTTCATACAATATTCCAGACATATATGTTTACATGGCCGAAATATTGGCAGCACAGGGCAAGAAGGACGAGGCAAAAAAAATAATAAGTGAAGCGCGTGCGCAACATCCCACCAACATTGGGCTACTTCGCTTAGAGGTGAATCAAATGCTAACAGATGAGAACTATGAGGCAGCCGAAAAGCTTTTGAAATCTCTGACAGAAAAAGATCCAAACAACGAAAATTTTTGGTACGTGCTAGGCATTACTTACACCAAGTTGAGTAAGAAAAATGAAGCTGAGGCAGCCTATCAAAAGTCAGTTGAATTGAACCCAAAATATTTTGAGGGGCTGTTTGACCTTGGTGCGTTTTACTACAACAAAGGCTCCGACATGGTGCGCGATGAATGCAGCGTGATACCGCAGCGCGAAGTGGCCAAATACAATGATTGTGTGGCAAGAAGCATGGTTCATTTCAACAAAGCGGTGGAATATCTTGAACGCGCTTATGAAATAAATCCAAACGACAAGGACCTTATGAGCAACTTGAAAGAGGCTTACATACGCACTGAAAACGAAAATGGAATACTAAAAATGACTAAAGCATTGAAAGATGCTGATGGCAAATGATACCATAAATCGGTTTAGAAAAAAATTAACGCTTTGACATAGTCAGGGCGTTTTTTTTTATTAACTTCAATTGCGAATGATGCTTTATTCATATCAACCAAGTCTATTTGATGCTTTCATTTTAAATAAAATTTGAATCTATGGGCAATCAATATTTTTGACTTCCAATCGTTTGCCCACCATGCCATCAAAATTGAATTCGAAACCCAACTATAAAAAGCGTTTGTTGTGGATAGCATTTTCGCCTGTCCTACTTGTCTTGTTCTTGCTGCTATGCGCTTTGTTAAGCGGATTGCCCAACGTCCAGACCTTGGCCAATCCAAAAATAAATCTGGCCACACAGGTGTTGGCTTCAAACGGAAAACCGCTGGGAGCTTACTACAAAGAAAACAGGGCTGATTCGCGCTATGAAGAACTGCCGCAGAATTTGGTGGATGCCCTATTGGCCACAGAAGACGTACGTTTCAGAGAACACAGCGGTGTGGATATTAGAGCACTTGCTCGCGCAGTGATGAGTGCCGGAAGCGATGGAGGCGCAAGCACCATTACGCAGCAATTGGCCAAAATGCAATTCACGATGAAGGAGCGCAAAGGAGGAAAACTGCGCAGGGTGTGGCAGAAAATCAGAGAGTGGATAATTGCATGCAAACTTGAAAGGCTCTATACCAAAGATGAAATCATTGCGCTCTATCTGAATCAATACGACTTTTCAAATCAAGCTGTAGGTATAAAAAGTGCGGCACATATTTATTTCAATATTCTACCCAAAGAGTTGAAACCAGAGCAAAGCGCAATGCTTGTTGGAATGTTGAAGAACTCATCACTTTACAATCCGATAAGGCGCGATTCGTTAGTGACCAAAAGAAGAGAAGTGGTGCTTAGCCAAATGGTAAAAACCAATTCAATAACTCAAAATGATTATGATTCTTTGCGCCTTCTCCCGTTGGGAATGGATTTTCAGCGCATGAGTCACGATGAGGGTTTGGCACCTTATTTCAGAGAAGTATTGCGCGAAAAACTTCAAGAAATTTTGGAAGAGAAAAATGCAAATGGGCAGTTCAAATACCAAAAAGCAGATGGCAGTGCTTATGACATTTATCGCGATGGGCTAAAGGTCTATACTACAATTGATCCTCTCATGCAGGAATATGCCGAATGGGCCGTTGAGGAGCATTTAAAAAAGGAACTGCAGCCTGCTTTTAGTAAAGATGTTGCAAGAAGAAAGAAGGAGAATTTTCCATTTTACAATGGCATAAGAAAGGAAGACCGCGAGGCCATCATGAAGCGCGCAATTAACGAAAGCGATAGAAATAAATTAGCCACCGGAAAGCTCTGTCCGGAATGCAACAGACCAGGCGCATACATTCAGGAGGAAGAAGGCGAAAATGGATCAAGAATATTTCATTGTACTTTGGAAGT
>JAYSWI010000439.1:0-1450 GCA_043718125.1 Flavobacteriales bacterium | reverse complement strand
ACTCCCCCAGCAATGGCCAGCTTTTCAGGGCCAAGTTCCACATATAGGCCAGGTTTGCTATCACCCTTTTTCCCATCGCTAGAAATTGCTGCTGACGTGTATAGTTTGTATGGGCTTTTGTCTTTTGAAAACCGAATATCACGATTGATTCTGAAAATGGCTTTAGCTGCCGGCATTACAACGTCTTTATCATCCTTTGCAACTTCATTGATTAAGTCGCCAACAAATATTTCCGTTGCTTTTTTCACATGCGTTTCATAGCGTTTTTTATTTGCATGAAACCAATCGCGGTTATTGTTGGCGGCAAGTTCTTTGAAGAACAATTGAAATTCCGGTGTGAAATATTTCATATAAATTAATAACTTGAATTGCGGTTATGAAAAAAGTACAAGGCTATAAGTTGTATATCAAACCACCTTGTATATATGAATTCGTTCGAGCTGGTTTTTGTTGTTCA
Source organism: Flavobacteriales bacterium (assembly GCA_043718125.1). Taxonomy (GTDB): domain Bacteria; phylum Bacteroidota; class Bacteroidia; order Flavobacteriales_D; family Sanyastnellaceae; genus JANNVZ01. Next base: position 993 of record JAYSWI010000439.1, on the reverse strand, counting down.
ATTGATGAAGCATCACATCAAACCAGCCAGCCTCAATGGTCGCTTGGTAAATCAAATTTGGAATGCTGCTTTGAACATTTTGCACTCGCTGCTGCAAATTGGTATCGTCATAAAAAAGAAAATAATTTGGGATGGGTCTCTTGTGTAATCTGTTTTCATATAATTTTTCTTGCGCCACAAAATCTGCAATCAAATCGCCCACAATATCTCCTTTGTTCCAGAAATAATAGATAGGCCATTGCGATCCGCTGTACGTCTGCGGTGGCATATTCACATCATTTTCATGTGTGGCTTCTCGAACAAAATTTTTGCAATCACCTTGTTGATAGAGATACGACATTGCCTTCACACGTGCTTCTTTGCTATAAGTGAAACAGAAAACAAACATCGCCAAAAGGTTGATGGTCCAAAAAAATAAGTGGCAACTGCGGAGCAACATTTTATGGATGTTCCAGAATTTGGACTTCGCCACAAACTCATTCCACCCAATCACTCCTAGTATGATCACAAAAGGCAATGCGGGAAGAATAAAGCGCTCTTGTTTGTTCGGATACAAACAATGAAAAACCAAAAATCCAAATACCGGAAGAAAAAGAAGCAAATGTTTTTTCCACTGTTTGAAAAAACCAAAAACTAAAAATAAACTGACCGGTGGAAAAATGAAATACGCAACAAAACTTAAATACGCAACGGAAGAATTCGGATATAAATGAGAATAGGTTTGGTTGAATTGGAAATAGCCTTGCAGGTGCTGAAAAGGTTGGCCTCCCCAAAGCAAAACATCGTCAATTTGGGTAAGAAAAAAAGCAAAAAATGAAACAAAACCAAATACTGCTGCCGCCATAAATCCTTGCTGCAACAAAAGCACCAAGCCAACCAAAGCCACCAGCAAACCAGTTTGATAGCGAAGACCAACAGCCAGACCCATGATGAAAGCCGCTGCTATGAACGTTAGATTCCAAATACCAAAATTGAGATTTTTTGACTTCGCAA
>JAYSWI010000438.1:0-1452 GCA_043718125.1 Flavobacteriales bacterium | reverse complement strand
TTACCGACTAAAAACCGACCCAAATAATCCTGGTAAATTAATGGTTGATCCAGAGGCAAAATTGGAAGAAGAACTTATTATTAGACCTACCAGCGAAGCAATAATTTGGAACACCTATAAAGGCTGGATTCAAAGTTACCGCGATTTACCTTTGTTGATAAATCAATGGGCAAATGTGGTGCGATGGGAAATGCGCACTCGTTTGTTTTTGCGCACTGCCGAATTTCTTTGGCAAGAAGGCCACACGGCACATGCCACTTCTCAAGAGGCAGTTTCTGAGGCAGAACAAATGCTAAATGTGTATGCGCACTTTGCAGAAAATTGGATGGCAATGCCCGTTATCAAAGGACGTAAAACTGAAAGCGAACGTTTTGCAGGAGCCTTGGACACATTGTGTATAGAGGCTTTGATGCAAGATGGTAAAGCATTGCAAGCCGGCACTTCACATTTTCTTGGGCAAAATTTCGCAAAAGCTTTTGACGTAAAATTCACATCAAAAGAAGGCATACAGGATTATGTGTGGGCAACTTCTTGGGGAGTTTCAACGCGCTTGATGGGGGCATTAATTATGACCCATAGTGATGACAATGGATTGCGATTGCCACCAATGCTTGCTCCTATTCAAGTGGTGGTGGTGCCTATCTATAAAGGTCTTGATCAACTCCAAATTATTGCCGAAAAAGTACAACCTATCATTGAAGCACTGAAAGCAAAAAATATAAGCGTGAAATTTGATAATGACGATAGCAAACGCAGCGGTTGGAAATTTGCAGAATATGAATTGAAAGGTGTACCCATACGATTGGCATTAGGACCCAAAGACCTAGAGAACAATACGATTGAAATTGCACGCAGAGACAATAGCACCAAAGAAACTAGGCCGCAGGAAGGCATCGTGCAGCATATCGAAAATTTGTTGAATGAAATTCAAGTGAATCTCTTCAATCAAGCATTGGAGCATAGAACAACCCATATTACCGAAGTAGATAGTTACGATGACTTTATCAAACTTTTGGATGAAAAGGGTGGCTTTTTCTCAGCACATTGGGATGGCACGAAGGAGACAGAAGACCGTGTGAAGGAAGAAACCAAGGCTACAATTCGTTGTATTCCTTTGGATGCAAAAATGGAGGCTGGAAAATGCATGGTGACCGGCAAACCTTCGAGTCAGCGTGTCCTATTTGCAAGGGCTTATTAAAGAAAATTTTGAAAATTTTTCTTCCTAAGAATCAGACCAAGTGCTTGCATGTTGGTATTGAATTTTGAGGTTGTTTGCATGGCAATAAATGTTAGTTGGCTTTCAAACTTTCGATTCAATAGTAAGGTGCTATAATTTTCTGAAGCAAGGCAATCTATGCTGCAAGTCATCCATAGAAATATTTCATTCATCTATAGAAATTGAACTTTTAGCTAAAGTTTTTGTAACCAATACCATCTGTATTCAGTTCAAGC
>JAYSWI010000437.1:0-4176 GCA_043718125.1 Flavobacteriales bacterium | reverse complement strand
TTTAGCTGATATTTTTGTTGATTCATTTACTGTCAAAATTGTCCGTCAAAGGTAGCGAAAAAAAATGGTCATTAGAAGCAGAATGTTCAAGGTTAGCAGTGTCCCCAAAGCTTGCGGCTAACGGGTGGCGGCTTGGCGCTGGGCTTTTTTGCTCTTTCTACACTTGGGTAAATGCAGAAGATTCAAACTTCAAAACAACACTTTGAGCAAAGGACGAAGAGCAAAAAAGACTTGCGCCAAGGTGCGGTTATGTGAGGCCGTTTTTCATTGTTTGACGAATCTTTGAACGGCTATTCCATATTTCGTTTTCACGGCTACGAGGTAAACACCTTGTTCAAGGTTTGAAATGTCAAGGTCGCTTGAACTTGAATTTTGCTTATAGGATTGCCCAAACACAATTTGCCCAAGTGTGTTAGAGATTTGCAATTCTTGAATTGCGTATTTGCTTTGTATGGTGAGTTGGTTGGTTGCGGGATTTGGAAAGGCTCTTATTGAGAATGACAAGTTTGTTTCTTCATCCACACCAACAGGCATTTCTACTTCAATCAACCAAAAGTCATCTGAACCAAATGGGTCTTCAACATCAACATCATTGGAAGCACTAAATCCTAATATTAAAAGAGTAGAGTTTGATGTTTCGAGAACACAGTGACCTGAATCTTCTGCTGTTCCACCAAATGTTTGTTCCCAGTTCAACAAACCATCAGGGTCAATCGAAAGCAGCCATAAGTCACCATTGCCCAATTGAGTATCTATATCTTCATTTGCGGAATATGTGTTGCCAACAATGTTTATGTTAAGGCTATCAAAGAACAAATCTTGCGCAGACTCCATCATTGCACCACCATATGTTTTCTCCGTGACAAGTTCAAAGTTGCTATCAAGATTCAAATACCAAATATCCTCGCCTCCATGATTGCTTGCAACATCTCCATCAGCTGAATGCGTAGAACCAACGATGAAGTGATTTTCGCTGTTTGAATGAATTGCCGTGGCTCTGTCTGCATTTGAACCTCCGTAAGTCACACCTGATAACATGCTACCATCAGATGGACTCAGTTCAACCACCCACAAATCATAATCTCCCTGATTTTCCTGCACATCACCATCTACGGAATTTGTTGAGCCAACAGCCACTAGGTTTCCACTTGATGCGATGGTTATGTCGTTGAAATAATCAGACCCACTGCCACCATAACTTACTGGGCCAAATAATGACTCTCCTGTTTCAGAACTAAAGACAATAATCGCTGCATCAGTTGTAGATTCCAACTGTGTGTAACCAGCAACAAAGACTTCACCTGTATTCGATTGCAAAAATTTATTGGCGACAAACTGAGTTGCATTGCCTACAATGTTTTGTTGCCAGAGAATATTGCCATACATATCAAGGCAAAAAATTGTTCCGTTGAGTGTGCCATTGTTTGTGACATTTCCCAAGCACAGGATATTTCCATTTTCTAGTTCAAGCACATCAACGCCATAGTCCAAATTCTCATATCCATTTGCGAAATCCCAAACTAATTGCTTTGATTGGTCAAGTTTAACTACCCAAATATCACTTCCGCCCTGATTATTGCTGACTTGTTCGTCTGAACTCATGGACGAACCAATCATGATAAAACCACCGTCAGATGCTGCAATTATTCTTTGACCTTTGTCCGAGTTGGTGCCGCCATAGGATTGTTCCCAAGCCAAAGTTGGCTCTTGTGCTTGGGCCAACAAACCTATAGCAAAGGCTGTTATTGTTGTGTAAAATGATTTCATGTGATAACGGTGTTAGTGATTGTGTTGAACTATGAATTTTTGAGTAAAAATGAATCTATTCTTACTTCTTGCAGAAACAATGTAAATACCACTTGCCAACGAAGAAACGTCAATCTGATGTTGATAGAATGAACTTATTGGCATCGGTTCTTGTAGCATAACTTGACCTAATTGATTTGTAATTTGTATGGTGAAATCCTTCGTTTGCGTTGACTTAAATTGCAACGTGACTTTATCATCAGCGGGGTTTGGATAAAATTGAAATGAACTTGGTGATATTTGTTCTTGAACAGAATTAAAATCTACACTACAAGTATCTACATAACCATTCCATTTGTAAAGACAATTTGCACAACTATTCGTTGTTGCCACTGCATACAAAGTGTCGTTGTAGAAGGCGAATTTGCGATTGTAGATGTTGCCAAAACTTGCATCCAAGCCGCACCATTTATGCCCATCCCATTTTGCAAAATTGTGTGCAGGAATATTTCCTACTTCATCAAATTGCCCACAGATATAAAGTTCTCCATTGTGCACTTCCATATCATGAACCTCACCATTTGTGAGGCCATAGCCTACATCACTCCATTCCTCTCCGTTCCATTTCATTATGCCCTGACCGGGATTGCTCACATCTCGGTCAAATGTACCAGCGATAAAGAGTTCGCCATTGTAAACAACCATATCATAAACTACACAGAATCCCGAGGCTCCTGAAATACCATTACCTACGCATTGCCAATCGCTACCATTCCATTTTTGAATATCATCAAGGCAATCAGTATCTTCGATGTTACCCGCGATATATAGTTCCCCTGCCAAATCTACAATTTCGGTAATCGTGTTACTTGCAAACTTTGTAATCGGAAGTTGCCAACTGCTCCAGTTAGTTCCATTAAAATTAACTCCGCCAAATCCATCAAAACCTAGTATTGGAGAGTAATCATATCCCGCAGCGTATAATGAATCTCCAACAACTCCCAAACCATACAGTGTGTTACCATAAGGCAAATCAGATACAGTGTACCATTCACCATTGAAGAACTTTGCTATACCTCTTGTGTTTGGGACATTGTTAGTCAAGGTGTCAAAAGATTCTTCAGAGGAACGTGTTATGTAAAGTGTGTCGTGATATATTGCTGCTGCTGCTGCACCAGAAATTAGTTCTCCAAATGGGAGTGTGCAATCAAATCCACAGCCATAGCTAATTACATTCTGCCCATCAAAAGCGCAAAAGCCGCCAACATGTTCATCTTCATGGTAACCAAACTGACCGATTACATACAATAGATTTTGTAGTGTGTCTTCAATTAAAAATGAAACGCTTTGACTGAAATGCCCAGTTGCAGGCGCCCATGATTGGGCGCCTGCATTGAGGCAGCAAAAACAAAAAGCAGTTGCAACAACTATTTTCATTGCTTTTGGAATTTTGATGTGTAAATTTTCTCATCATTCTTGACACGAAGAATGTACATACCTGCACTTAACTTGTCCAATGGAATGACAACTAAACCAGAAGGAGCGGAAAGCGAATTGATTTCATATACCACTTTGCCTAATGCGTCAACTACGCTGATATTAATGGTTTCATGCAAAGTATTGTCTAACTTCATGTACAAGACACTTGTCGTTGGATTAGGAAAAACTAAGAAGCCACTGTTTTCAAAACCACTCAACTCATCTACAACCGTAGATAGGTCTTCAATCTCAAAACGACCAATCCAAGCATCACTGTTACCGCTTGAAACGTTGTCAATGAAATCATCGAAGTAGGAAATATCTAAATCAATTCCATCAAAGTCCCACCAAGGAAAATTGGTATCAGACCCACCAATGCCGCCAATGAAAAGTTTGGTGTTGTGTAAAGTCAATTCACTACCCCTCTCCTTGTATTCATACGAACCTTGCAAGCCTCCTATATAAGTTCCCCATATCAAATTCATATCATTGAACGTGAGTAGAAAGGCATCATGGTTCGCTGTTGTTCCAGTGGTGTTCAATTCGGATTGGTTGAAGGCACCGCTGAGTTCTGCGTTTACAAAATCAGTACTGTTTGTTGTACCTGTTGTAAAAACTTCATACTGAGTTCGAGCTAGAATGTCCTTCACCCAATCATAACCAGTACCTCCAACAAAGGTGCTCCATACCAACACACCATCGTGAAATTGTGCAATGAATCCGTCACCTCCCACACTTACATCATCATAAAATTGATTTGGATTTGTAGGCTCTTGCAAAGGGAAATTGCCTGTGCTTGGCGTACTGCCACAAATGAACAAGTCATGAAGTGTTGTAGAAATACCAGATACTTGTTCACTGCCTTCATTACCTCCAAAATAGGTTGACCATTTGATGGTGTTGTCGGGTTTGAATACTGTAAAGAATCCATCATGATAATTGCCTCCAAAA
>JAYSWI010000436.1:0-1456 GCA_043718125.1 Flavobacteriales bacterium | reverse complement strand
CTCATCTGCCTTGGGCATCTTCTCACCTCATCCGGCCTTCTGGCTTTTGCCAGAAGGCCACCTTCTCCTGTGGGAGAAGGAAAGCGGCATACCTTTTTTGGGAGAAGAGAAGCGGCAAATTTTTGGAGAGAAAATGGTTGGCCTATTTCATAATTTCAAATGGTAAAAAACAATGTTTTGAGAGGCAAATCTTTTTCTAATCCTAATACAACAACGCTACAACAGGCACACTCAACACAAGTATTGCCATCAATCCTTTGGAAAATTGCAGCCAATTTTTTCGGATAAAAACAAAAAACAGAACTACATCAATGAGCATACTAAAAGTGATAATGCGACTTTGAAAATCATTTACAGAAAGAAACACTTCATTAAAAAAATACTTAAAAGTGGTATTGTTGATAATGGCAAATCCATAACCGAAAAGCACAAAGCCAACAACAGCTCCCACAAGACCAATGGCCATTCCAAACCAAATATTATCCAATTTATTTTTTGTCATAAATTCCATTTGATTAGTTCATTCATTGCTTGATATGCGGTGAGGTCGTAGTGAACGGGAACTATCGAAACAAAATTGTTCTTCAATGCCATTTCATCTGTTTCGGTTCGGTCATCCAAATTTTTGAATTCACCCGTTAGCCAATAATATTCTTTGCCTGATGGATCTTTGCGCACATCAAAATTATCTTCCCAATAAGCTTTTGCTTGGCTGCAAATTCGTATTCCTTTTATGCTGTCCATAGTGCCTTTGGGAATGTTGACATTTAAACAAATTCCGTCCGGCATTTTATTTTTCAATGCTTCACTTACCACACTTTTCACCACCTGTTGTGCGGCACCGAAATCAATATCAGCTCCGTGGTCGCAGAGCGAAAAACCAATGGACGGAATACTCTCAACTGCACCTTCCATAGCGGCACTCATGGTGCCACTGTATATGACATTGATGCTGCTGTTGCTGCCATGGTTGATGCCACTTACAACGAGGTCTGGCTTGCGGTGCATTACTTTGTAAATGGCAAGTTTTACGCAATCCACAGGAGTGCCACTGCAAGAAAAAGATGCGTGAACTTTTATGGGAAATTGTACCTCATTCAACCGCAACAAATCGCTGATAGTAACCGCATGGCCCATACCAGATTGGGGCTTATCAGGAGCCACCACCACCACATCTCCAAATTCAATCATCACTTCGGCCAACGAAATAATGCCCTTGGCAAAAACGCCATCATCATTGGTAACAAGTATCAGTGGCCGTGTTTTTTTTTCGCTCATGCGGGCAAACATAGAAATGACACTAGGCTGCATGATGAGAAAGAAAAAAAACATATCACAAGAAATAATTTGATTTATTAAAAGTTAGCCGATCACCAATCAGCAACTTTTTTTATATCCATATAATCTATAAATCCTATGAAAAACAAATTGATTTTATCTGCTGTTTTGCTGATGT
>JAYSWI010000435.1:0-4180 GCA_043718125.1 Flavobacteriales bacterium | reverse complement strand
TTCGGGTGATGTTTCCCTTGTGTTTGATTATGTTGGTTATAAAATAATTCTACAAAAATTTGCACTGGGCAAAAACATTGTACATAACCTAGAACTTGAAACTGACGCCACAACTGAAACTGTAGATATTGTTGCTGAACGAATGGAGCGAATAAGTGATGAAACTCGGATGAGTACCATTGAAATACCCATTGAACAAATAAAAAATATTCCTGCATTGCTTGGCGAGAAGGATGTTTTGAAAGTGATTCAACTGATGCCAGGGGTTCAAAAGGGGAGCGAAGGAAACACTGGTTTTTATGTAAGAGGTGGTGGTCCAGATCAAAATCTAATCATACTTGACGATGCCACAGTCTATAATGCAAATCATCTATTTGGTTTCTTTTCATTGTTCAATGGTGATGCTTTAAAAAGTGTAGAACTCACCAAGGGTGGATTTCCTGCTCGCTACGGAGGACGCCTCAGCAGTGTGCTAGAAATGCGAATGAAGGATGGGAGCAAAGAAAAAATAAAGGGCGAAGCTGGCATTGGGCTACTCTCTTCAAGGCTGACAATTGAAGGGCCTATTGTGAAAGGTAAAAGTTCCTTTATTGTTTCAGCAAGGCGCACCTATATCGACATCATCATGCAGCCAATTATTCTTGCAGTTGCCGATGGAGAAGGCACCGGTGGTTATTTTTTTTATGACTTTAATGCTAAATACAATCACATCATCAATGACAAAAACAGATTGTATGTCAGTGGATATTTTGGAAAGGATAAATTTTACGCTCGTTCAAGGCAAGATGACTATTTCGAAAAGGCGAATTTCAATTGGGGGAATGCAACCGCCACAGCGCGATGGAACAAAATAATCAATGCCAAAACGTTTACCAACACGTCTTTAATTTTCACCAACTATCAATTTGGTATCAATCTAAAAATTGAAGATGCTGAAGATTTTTCCTCGCTGAAATATCAAAGTAGAATTCAAGATTGGAGTGCAAAATTTGATATGGATTTTATACCAAACGCAAAACACTATTTAAGAATAGGTACCTTATGTACAATACATAGCTTTAGACCAAGTGCTATAGTTATTAAAAGCAGCTTTATTGAAGATGAAGAAAATATTACAGCCAATATTGCTTCTTATGAAAATGCTCTGTATGCTGAAGATGATTGGAGCATCACGCGAAAATTAAAAGTGAATTACGGAATTAGAATGAGTCATTACTACGCACAAGGAAAGAACTATTTGCGACCTGAACCACGATTGGCAGCGAGACTGATGATTGCAAAGGATTTGGCAATAAAAGGTAGCTATTCAATCATGAATCAATATGTTCATTTATTATCCAATACCGGAATTGGCACTCCCACCGATTTGTGGGTACCCGCAACAGCCCAAGTTGGCCCGCAACAATCGCAACAAATCGCCTTTGGACTTGCCAAAGATTTACCAAAAAAAAACTTACTAATTTCGATTGAAGGATATTACAAAACAATGGATGGAGTGATTGCCTACAAAGACGGAGCAAGTTTTCTGGATATTGAAAACAGAAGAAATACTGACCCACTTGCATGGCAAGAAAACATTACTATCGGAGCAGGAAGAAGCTATGGAGGAGAAATGATGATTCAACGCAAGTATGGCAAATTCACTGGTTGGATTGGTTATACTTTGTCGTGGACAAAACTCAAATTTGACGAATTGAATTTTGGCAAAGAATATTATGCACGATATGATCGAAGACATGACATTTCACTCGTGGGTATATATAAAATAAATGAGCGAATGACGTTTTCAGCCACTTGGGTCTTTGGCACTGGTCAAGCTATTTCTCTTCCACTTTCCACTTTTGTGCCCTCCATTCACACGCCTTCATTTGACAATAGCAGCGGACAATTTTGGGGCAACAACACACAATATGCGCAGGACTATGGCGACAAAAATAGTTTCAGAATGAAGCCCTATCACAGGCTGGATATAGGTATGCAATGGCACAAACAATTGAAACGTTGTATAAAAACATTTGAGTTGGGACTCTACAACGCATACAGCCGCCAAAATCCCTATTTCTATTTCATTCAAAATGAAAACGGTGAGAACAAGTTGAAACAATTCTCATTGTTCCCCATCCTTCCTTCCGTGTCTTGGAGTTACAAATGGTAAATTTATTTCTGCGAAATTCAAATTAACTTTCAACAATGAAACAAAATAATTTTCCATTTTTTTTGATACTTATTTCTCTGCTTTTATCTGCATGCACCGCAACTATAGATGTGGAAGTGCCGGAGCAAGATCCGAAATTGGTAATATGTGGCTTTCTCTGCCCTCAAAGCGATAATACAGACATTGATGTAAGGGTAAGCAAGCCCATTTTTAGTGCGGATGATATTGACGAGGATTTTCAAAGTATTTATTCCACCTTGTCCACTGCTATCGTAACCTTGAGTAATGGCACGGCAGAAATAACCATCCCATACGATTCCAACAACTACACCTATCGCATTGCAGCCAGTGACTTTGAGATAATTCCTGGCGTTACATACCTGCTTACAGTTTCGGCTGTAGGATATAAAACTGTTTTCGCTACAACCACAATTCCCATAGTAACCCCAACCATCAGTTTTGCAGATTACTACAATCACCAACCGGTAAGTGATGGCAATCAGAGCAACACACAATTCAATATAAAAATTCAGTGGCAAGATGTCGGATTAGAAAAAAACTACTATCAGATAACTACCCTAGAACATACGCCCAATGGAGATCAATATGTCAAAGACAATTCGTTCATAATGGATGATGAGCACAACAACCAACTTTTGGAGAAAACAATTAGTTTTGAATCATACAGCAACAATTTACCCGAAGAAGCTCAATTTAGAATTTACCTTTTGAATGCGGAAAAAGACTTTTATTTCTACCAACGATCCACACAAAACATAGTGGCAGGAGATCCATTTTCAGAACCAACCATTGTTTACACCAATATCACAAACGGACTTGGATGTTTTTCTAGTTACAATGGAAGCTCAGTAGTGGTGAGTTGGTAGCCTTTATGATATTGTTTTCCTTTTTTGAAATGTTTTGAAATCCGAAATAGTGAGAAATGAAATGTTGAAAATTGAAAGAGATACCTTATCTCTGCCTCTTGGTTCAAAACTATAAAATTTAAGTATTTATTTTGAAGCAACGAAATGCTTCCCATTGACGTCAGAACTTTGCAACTAACGGAATAATATTATGCTAAAGAAATTTTTACCATTATTAGGCTTGATCATTTTCTTTTATGAATCAAATTCACAATTAGTTACTGGCAACAGTCTAACCATCGAACAATATGTTCAAGATGTGCTTCTTGGACAGAACGTTTCTGTTTCAAATATCACGTACAATGGCGGAAGCTCCAATACCATCAACATGCAAGTTGGCGAATTTGAAGGAGCCAATTCAAACCTTGGTATGTCATCTGGTTTTATGATGAGTACAGGCAATGTATCAACATCTCAAGGTCCGGTTAATTTTTTCTCATCTGGCGGTCCCGGTTTAGGTAGCGGAACAGATTCTGATTTGGTGGATCTAGCGGGCAGCAGCGGAGCACAAACTTCTGTAAACGATTGGTGCATAATTGAATTTGATTTTGTTCCACTTGGCGATACACTGCGGTTCAATTACAAATGGGCTTCGGAAGAATATCCTGAATATGTATCCACAGGGCCAACCATGTTTAATGACTTTTTTGGATTTTTCTTGAGTGGGCCTGGTATAAACGGCCCGTACATAAACAATGCGGAAAATATTGCCCTTATCCCTGGAACAAATGTTCCAGTTGCAATTGGCACTCTCAACAATGGCAGTGCAAATGCTGGCCCTTGTAATTATTGTGAATATTACATACAAGATTTCGAGGGCGGATTTTGTGCCGATACTGAGCCTGTTTTTGATGATCCTTTCTACATGTCATTTGATGGCTACACTACCTCGCTAACAGCTATTGGAATTGTACAATGTGGACTAACATATCATATCAAACTTGCAATTGCTGATGGAGGTGATGGTGGGTTTGATAGCGCAGTATTTCTTGAGCGCGATTCATTCAGCAGCAATTTGGTGGTCGAGGTGGAATTAGATTTAACCGTTGGTGGTCCTGGAGGGGACACCATGTTTGAAGAGTGTGGTGATGGATACATC
>JAYSWI010000434.1:0-4185 GCA_043718125.1 Flavobacteriales bacterium | reverse complement strand
AAAAACCAGCACACCCCAAGCCTATATCGATGAGATTGATCTTGATAAAAAGGAACGCTTTATGCAACTTCGAGAAACAATAGTTGCCAATATCCCCAAAGGCTTTTCAGAAGAAATGAGTTATGGAATGATTGGATATGTGGTGCCGCATAGTACCTATCCGGCAGGCTATCACTGCAATCCAAAACTGCCATTGCCTTTTGTAGCCATTGCTGCACAAAAGAATTTCATTGCGCTTTATCATATAGGCATTTACACCAATCCAGAATTGCTGAATTGGTTCGTTGCAGAATATCCCAAACACAGCAAGAAAAAATTGGACATGGGAAAGAGTTGTATCCGTTTCAAAAAAACAGACGATATTCCTCTCAACCTAATAGGTGAGTTGATGAAGAAGATGACCGTTCAAATCTGGATTGATTTGTATGAGAAAAATTTGAAGAAAATCTAGTCAATTCTTGAATACAAGTTGGGATTTTTGGAGTGCAGAATCAAATTGATATTTGAAAGTGCAGCAACATTTGTTTGTAGATATCGATTAGGATGATACATAGTTTGTGCTTTAGTGCGCTTTGCAACTTGCTTTGATTCGAAAAAAAAATTCCGATTGTAAATCGGAATTTTATTCTCTCTAAAATGAGCCAACAAGATGATTTTATTTCTTAAAATATTTCATCAGCATTTTGCCAGCTTTGGCGTAAGATTCTTTTACTCTATCACTCACCGCAAAATCAAAACCCATTGCTTCAGCACCTGGTACTTTCTTAGCAGCGAGTCTTACTATTTCTTTTTGTGGATTGTCTTTTTCTACAAAAATGTACTCAACATTTATATGTGCAGATTTTCTTACAACGCCAACGTTGAAGCCTGGTTCTAAGTAGGTAGTTTTTAATATCAATGTATATTTTGCTTTAGTGTTGTTCTTAGCAACATGAATAATATTGTCTTTATTCGCTAATGTTTCAAACATTTCTTTGTAGTAATTATCCGCATTTTCGCGCCACTTTATCTCCCATTCTTTAGCCTTGGCCTCACTATCTTTTTCGCTAATTCTGCCTTTCTCATATTGTATGAATTCTTCTTCCGTTGCGAATTTGCCAACGCCATAAGAGCTAAAGTCATACTCAAGATTAAATTCAGTTTCACCACCCAAGTCTTTCAAGCTGCCAGAAACTACTTTGATTTTTGGACCTGCCACTGCACTGAAAGTAATTAGTGAAATAAATAATACTGTGAGAATCGATTGTTTCATTTTTTTTAAAATTTTGTTTTATTGTCGCAATAGTAAACACTTAATGAATAAATGTGTTTAAGGTTTGGCTCTGTTTATTTCAAACTCATCGCCATTATACAATATCGGAAACTTCGCTCTGAAATCTTCCAGCTCATTCCATGAAAGAGATTGTGTCGCAACTTCTTCGATCCACTTCTTGAATTGATAGAAATAAATGCCTATGCGCTTCGATAGACCAATTCAAATATCGATATTGAAAATCAATGCCATAAGAATTGCTAATGATTTTTTTTTGGAACACGGATTGAACGGATTGAACGGATCGGCACGGATTAGAAACAATGTATTTTCTCGACCACAGAGCTTTGAAATATATATTTATTCGAACTCAATTTTGATTGCCACGGAGCCACGGAATGCACGAAAATTTCATAATCGTTTATTCAACAAAAACCTTTCTACCCTTCTGCGTAGCAGTAGGGTCTTACTCTAACAATAATGAAGTTGGTGAAATTGGTACAACAAAACGTCCAGACATTAAGAAATATTCTCCGCGATGATTGATAAAGGCTGAATCGCCCACGTATTTATTTCTATTGTGATCATTATCAATGCGATTTACCCCAACTAAATAACATTGATTTTCGATGACTCTAGCAAACAACAATTCCTTCAATGCACACAGATGGTTTGATGCAAAAGATGACATTGAAAGAACGGATGGATTTCTGTGAGAAGACTCTTTAAACTATGTACCGTATTGAAGACTTATGGAACAAATAAATATCTTTGACTTATGATGAAAATTTCAGAAATAATAAGTATTGACAACAGTGTGCTCTCCGGGCAAGCCGTTTTCAAAGGAAGCAGAGTGCCTATAGAAAGTCTTTTTATGCACTTGGAAAAGGGAATATCGTTGAATGATTTTTTGGATGACTTTCCGACAGGCTCTCGCGAGCAAGCAGTTTCGTTGTTGGTAGTAGCGGGCAAAATCGTCAACGCAAAAAATCTCAATCAACTGTATGAAGCTGCTGCTTGATGAAAATCTACCAAAGCGTTTGAAAAGGGAATTGATCGGACTTGATACATATACCGTTCGCGACATGGGTTGGAATGGAAAATCGAATGGCGAACTACTAGGACTTATGGTCAAAGAAAACTTTGACTCATTAATCACATTCGACAAGAATCTGCAATACCAACAAAATTTCGCTCGCTATTCAATTCCAGTTTTGGTTCTAAACGCCAATGACAATACATATCAGGAATTGCTCAAATTGATTCCAAAAATTCTTGATGTTCTTAATAAAAAATTGAATGTGGGTGTTTATCTGGTCTGCTTTTGGAGAAAATTAAACAAATCCGCATCATTCAACACAGGAAACTTCGCTCTGAAATCTTCCAACTCACTCCATGAAAGTGAATGTGTAGCAACTTCCTCTATCCACTTGTTGAATTGATAGAAATATTCTCCACGAGGATTGATGAATGCAGAGTCACCAACGTATTTATTTCCATTCGGATCATCACCGATGCGATTCACCCCAACCACGTAGCATTGATTTTCGATAGCGCGGGCAAATAATAATTTCTTCCACACCTCAATGCGAACCGATGGCCAGTTGGCCACATAGATGAGCACATCATACAGTGGTTTTCCATCTGTCAACTTATTTCTGCTCCACACAGGGAAGCGCAAATCGTAACATATAAGCGGACAAATTTTCCAGCCACGCCATTCTTCCACCAGCACTTCATTTCCGCTTTGGTAGTGTTTGTCTTCGCCTGCAAAAGTGAATGTATGCCGTTTGTCATAAGTGCAGAAAGTGCCATCTGGCCTCACCCACAAGAGGCGATTGTAATACTTTTCGTTCTCTTCCACCGAAACACTTCCAGTAATCACGGCATCCAATTTCTTCGCCCATGTGCGCATCCAGTTGAGTGTACTCATTTGGTCAATCCCGATAGCTATCGGGACAAAATGCTCCGCCACCTTTTCGGGCGACATGCTAAAACCAGTTGTAAACATTTCGGGTAACACAACAACGTCTGTCTCACCTTGAATGGATGACAGATGTTGATCGAAATGCAAATGATTCGCTTCGGGATTTTCCCATACGATATTGGATTGAATGGCGGTAACGGATAGGTCTTTCATAGCATCAATATTTTGACCAGGCTCGTGCAGATGTTTGCTTTCTAATTTTTTTTCCCTTCGGACTTTTTATCATATAACTCAATCTGATTTTTTGCGACTCACCAGCGTCCAGACTCAACTTCCATGTCAGCTTGCCAGAGTCTTTATCCAACTCCGCTCCTGTAGTTTCAATAGCTGTCACTTCTATTTCTGCGTCAGAAGAAATGGGAAGTTGATCTTCAATAGTAAGTGACACTGCACCGTCACGATTGTTCTTGGCAGTTATCTCAAACACTAGAGTTTCTTTAGTAGAGTTGCCCGAAACAGTCTTCTTGTTCTCTTCTGATTTTTTCAGCCTCTGCAATTTTATTTTGCTATCACGACCCAATGACAAAACCAACGTGTCTTCCAAACTTGCTGTGTTGATATACGAATTGCCGAGGTAGGCACCGTTGTAATAAACACTCGCATTTCCACTCACAAGATTGAGGGCATTCCACCCAATCACCTTTGCAGTGAGGAAGGCATCGTTGTCCACCTTTGGCACCGCATAGTGTTCATACTTTGCTTCCAAAGTGTATCTGGTCACTTCAACTATGTAGGCTTTTGCATCTGCTAGAATGGAATAGGGTTGTGGTATTTCAAACTCTGCATTCAGTTCCGAAACTTCTACTATTTGTATTTGTGCCTGCGGTTTTTTGTTCCCCTTTTCTGCTTCACCTTTATCATAATTCTGATCCATAATTCCAATTTCCTGTTGGCGATTATCTTGGTTCAGATTATTCTGATACTCTAAAATATTTGATCCAGTCAC
>JAYSWI010000433.1:0-13539 GCA_043718125.1 Flavobacteriales bacterium | reverse complement strand
CGAGGCACCGCTCCCGCGCTTGCTTGTGGTCCACTATTGGTGGCGGGTATTGAAGCGTAGCCAGCTCTGGCACCCATTGGCTTATGTATTTTCTCTCAGGGTCAAACTTGGCCGTCTGGCTCTCCGGATTAAAAATGCGGAAGTACGGAGCCGCATCGCAGCCGCTGCCTGCCGCCCATTGCCATCCTCCTACATTGCTTGCGCACTCATAGTCCAGTAACTTTTCTGCAAAGTATCGCTCGCCCCATCTCCAGTCTATCAGCAAGTGCTTGGTAAGAAAACTTGCCACAACCATGCGCACACGGTTGTGCATAAATCCGGTGGCGTTCAACTCGCGCATGCCCGCATCTACTAGCGGGTAGCCCGTCATTCCATTGCACCATTTTGCAAAGTGCGCCTCATTGTTCACCCAAGGCACACGGTCGTAGGTCGGTTTGAATGATTGGTGCGCAGTATTTGGATAATGAAACAATATCATCTGGTAGAAGTCGCGCCATATCAACTCATTCAGCCACTTTTCGCTAGTGCCTTGAGCCATGTGCACAAGAGCGCGTATGCTCATTGTGCCAAAGCGAAGATGCAGCGACAACCGCGAGGTGCCTGCCACTGAAGGAATGTCGCGCGTATGCTCGTAATTGTGTATCAGCACTTCATCAATCTTAGCCGGAGGAAAATGAAAAACAAAATCATCGAAACGCATCGCTTTCAATGTGTGCATAGACATCGGAGCGCATGGCATCAAGGCATCAAAATATTTTTCTGTGGGAAAAGGTTTGGTATAAAAAGCATTCAGCTTCGCCTTCCATTTGCGGCTATAAGGTGTGAATACCGTGTAAGGTTTTCCATCATCTTTAATCACTTCATCTTTCTCAAATAACACATGGTCTTTTGTTCCTTTGAAATCGATACCATGCTTCTTTAGCAAATCGAAAATAGCCTTGTCGCGCTGCTGGGCATAAGGCTCATAGTCGCGGTTGGTATATACACAACGCACATCATACTCATC
Organism: Flavobacteriales bacterium; assembly: GCA_043718125.1. GTDB lineage: Bacteria > Bacteroidota > Bacteroidia > Flavobacteriales_D > Sanyastnellaceae > JANNVZ01. The sequence goes on along the minus strand of JAYSWI010000433.1, from coordinate 12,533 downwards.
CATCAATGTTTGAAAAGCTTCTTGTGGTGTACTATAAAAAGTGCGCAGCGATGAACCTCGTTGCTCCAGTTCATCCTTCACCCGCTTCAACTGCTGATGGATGAAAAGAACACGCGCATCATGCCGATTTTCAAGCGCATCCAATATGTTTCTGTCAAATACAAACACCAAAAGCACTGGCCAGCCTGACTTAAGAGCCGAAAGCAAAGCCGCATTGTCTTCCAAGCGCAAGTCTCTGCGCATCCAGTGTATCGCTATGGACTGTTTCATTTTTTGATACTACGTTGTGTTGCAAACAAATCGTTCAGTGCCTTGGCTAAATCATTATTCTTCAATTCCAAAACTACTTGCCAACAGTTTATGAGTGTTCAGGTTTTTGCTATCCAGCATTAGCGTAGCCATTTCGCCAAACATAATTCGCAGCACCAACGCAGGAATAGGAGGAAGGAAAAATGGTTTGTGCAATGCTAATGCTATTGCGGTAGAAAATTGTTTGTTGCTTAGAATTTGAGGCGAAGCAATATTGTATGCACCCGTTATCTGTGGGTGGTTCAGTGCATATAGAATAAACGCCACCACATCGTCTGCATGTACCCCAACTAACGCATTGTTTGCCGTTGCCAAATGCGGCACCCAAGCCCCGTTTGAAGTATGGCAACATCTTGCCAACGCCACCTTCTTGTGCACTCAAAACTACATTCATCCGAAGATAAACTTTGTGGATGCCATCATCTATTGCCGCCTTCCATTCTGAGAACGATGCAAGGTTAAAACACTGATGTTTAGAGCGTAAAAATGTTTTGAAGTATTGATAAAACTAGTGTTACAAGAGTTTTTTTTGTTACTATCCTTAGGTTATGATAAAACCAAATAATCAAGCATCATTCGTGGAAATGGCAGTGGTGCATAGGTTTATAAAAATGCCATTGTTCGAAAGTGTAAATGCAGTAATTGATTGGCAAGAGATAGAAAAAGAGATTTCAAAATAGTATCAAAAGGGCAAGAGCATAGATGGCAGAGAAAGTTATAGCTCGTTGATATTGTTTAATACCGATACGGTATTACGGACGCATTTGCTATAGCAAAAAAAAACCAACACTAACTTCGTCCCATGTCTTCAACAAATGAACTCACGCATATAGATCAACAGGGCAAAGTGCAGATGGTTGATGTATCTGAAAAGGGTAATTCAAAACGAATTGCTAAGGCTGAATGTCGGATGGAAATGCCCGATAATATTTTGATTTTGTTTGATGGCTACGACATCGCAATGCCTAAAGGCGCGGTTTTCCAAACTGCTATCATTGCTGGAATCATGGCAGCAAAAAAAACAAGTGAACTGATTCCGCTTTGTCATCCAATTGGTTTGGATGATGTGAAAATAAAAATTGAATTGGTGCAAAATGAAATTGTGATCGAAAGCATGGCAACAGTGCATGGCAAAACTGGCGTGGAGATGGAAGCATTGACAGCGGCATCAGTTGCGGCTTTAACCATTTACGACATGTGTAAAGCACTTTCGCACCACATCATCATCAAGGAAATAAAACTAACTGAAAAAACAGGAGGCAAGCATGACTTCAAACGTGAATCATAAAAAACATGCTTTGTTGAAGAGGCAAAGTCTCGGATTTTTCGGAAGAAATGAAGTGGCCATTTGTGGTACTACCTGTGATGAAATAAAAATATTTGCTGAAGAAATAAGACGACTTTTTCCAAATTTTGATATTGCGTTTGCTGATGCAGACCATCATGGGTTGGAGAAAAATATGAAATTCACAGGCACTGGATGGCAATCAAAATCGGACTGCGTTGAGTTGATTTCAAATCTGCCTGATAACGCTTTTCAAAGACGAATAGCATTGTCACAAGCGGATTGCATCATCGTTAATGGAAATCATTTTGAGGCACAATCACAAATTTTATTTTGTAACGCAGCGAAGGAAAATTCAATACGCAAGCGAAAGGATCAATTGACCAATGTGTGTGCAATTATTCTGTGCGCAGAACAAATCGAAGTGCCGTCATACATAAAAGATTTGATAGAAAATCACGAGAATATTTCAGTAATTCATCGAAGTGATTCAACTTCTTTGAAAAATTTATTTGCTGAAAACTATTTGTCGCCACCCAAGCTTAATGCGTTAATAATGGCTGGTGGCAGAAGCTCGCGTATGGGTGAGGATAAGAGTGTTATTCACTATCATGGTGTTCCTCAATATCAATATCTAAATGATTTGCTGGATGAAATGGGGATTGAAAATTTCATTTCGTGTAGGCAAGATCAGAGTGAGTTCTATGCATCGAATAATTGCCAAGTAATTGTCGACAAATTATTGAACTGTGGACCACTTGGTGGAATTGTAAGTGCATTTATGCATGAACCCGATGCCGCTTGGTTGGTGCTTGCTTGTGATGTTCCATTGTTAGACAAATACATCTTAAATGAATTGATTGAAGCAAGGCAGCATTCATTTTGTGCAACAGCTTTCGTAAGTGCGTTTGACAAAATGCCCGAACCATTGATCGCAATATGGGAACCGAAATCATTCTCTGTTGCTATGCAATTCATCACACAAGGATATTCTTGTCCGAGGAAAGTGTTGATGAATTCTAATTCGAAATTGATTCCATCCACATCATCCGAAAAGCTATCCAATGTGAATACAAAAGAGGAGTTAGAAAAAATAAAAAGTAGTATTCTATGACTATCAGGTTTTGTATGCTCTTCACGTGTTGCACCATATTTATTTCTTGCAGAAAGGAAAAAGAAACTGTCATTGCACTTGCGGAAATAAATTTGAATAAAAACATTCGAGTAAATGATTTGCTGTTCATCAATGACACGTTGTGGTTTGCATGTGGTGGCATTCGCAATCAAGAAGGAACTATTTTTAAGTCAAAGAACAAGGGGCTTTCTTGGACACAATACTCATCAGAATTTCCAAAGAGTATTTATTGCATTCATTTTCTAAACAATGAAATTGGAATTGCCGGTGGCGATTTTATACACCTATGGCGCACTGATGATGGTGGTGAAACCTGGTACTTTCATTGGCTTGCCGATCAAGTGCCTGTCAATCCTAATGACCGACCAGCAGTGCGCGATATTAAAATGCTCAATGCAAACAAGTGGTATTTCTGTGGCGGTGAAAACCTTGGAGAAGGAGTAATCTATGAAACTCACAACGCAGGCAACACTTGGCATTATTCCATCCAACAACATGAGTTACGGACGATGGAGATGAATCAAAATTTAAAGTCTTTTGTAGGAGGACATGGCGCAGCATTTACATTTCAAGATTCACTTAGCACCTTGCAACAAACAGCTTTTGCAAATGATTTCATCACATCATCAGTGACGTTTTCAGATAACAATTGCGTTGCCGTTAGCTATAACGGAGCAGTATATCGCAGCTCAGATTTTGGCAATACTTGGATTGAAATTGAAGGTGCGAATAAACTTTTTTCTGAGCGCATCAATTGGAATAAAATTGAAAACAAAAATGACCAACTAATAGCTGTTGGTAATAATGGATTCTTTGCTGAAAGCATGGATGGCGGCAGCTCTTGGACATTAAGTCAATTGGAAGGAGAACAAAATTTATATACCGTTGACTTTTCGCACAATGAAGTTTGGGCAGGTTCGGACAATGGTAAAATCTATAGAATCAAGTGAAAGTATTTCAATTCTTTTTTTTATGTTCCGTTACAATTTTCATGGCTTGCCACGAAGATGGAAATCAAAAAGTACATCCGCTGAATGTTGTTGCAGCCGAAAAGCCTACTTATGCCGAGGGTTTTGAAATTCAAACATTGAGTGATTCGAGCAAACGTATCCTTCTATTTAATTTGGAAAATAGAAAAGACACACTTGCTGTAATCGAGTGGCAATTGAAAAATATAGAACGTGTAGCCTGCCTTTCTACCACACACATCGCGATGCTTACTAGGCTGGATAAACTTCACGTTTTGAAGGCTGTTGGCTTTGCTGATTTGGTTCAAAATACCGAAGCCAGATCCAAAATAGATCAAGGAGAAATAACCAACTTGACCACAAGCCATGATGTGGATGCTGAAGTAGTTTTTGGCGTAAATCCACAATTATTTTTTGTGTATCCTTTTGGAGGAATGAACTATGAACGATACTCAGAAAAAAACATTCCCTGCATTCCGATATCCGAATACTTAGAAACCAACCCTCTTGGAAGAGCGGAGTGGATAAAGGTTTTTGGTGTTTTGCTGAATGAAGAAAAAAAGGCAAAAGAAGTTTTTGAAGCAATTGAAAAAGAATACAACGCATTAAAATTGATAGCGAATAATGCAACAAAAAAACCAAGTGTTTTTACAGGGTTTTATGATAGCGGATCTTGGTTTGCACCACCTCGCAACAGCTTTGCAGCGCAACTCATTGTGGATGCCAACGCGGAGTATGTGTTCTCCGATTCCATTAGTTCTGGCAACATAGTCATCCCTTTTGAAACGATGCTTGCGAAAACTTTTGATTCAGATTATTGGGGAAAAATTGTTTACGAAAAAAACGATTTGACCTTTGCTAGAATTGCAGAAGAAGACAAGCGACTTACTCAGTTGAAGTCGTTCAAAGAGGGAAATGTATTTTACTGTAACGCTGCAGCATCAGACTATCATGGCGATGCAGTGATGCAGCCTCAAATATTACTGCGCGATTTGATGATGATATTTCATCCGGAGCTTAACTGGGAATCCGATGGTACTTACTTCAAGCTGGTAAAAAGGTGATGCTTCGGTTTTGGAATTTTCTAAAAGAAAATTACTCTTCTAATAAAACAAAGCCCAGAAGATTTACAATTTTCTGGTTGGATTTAGTTGCACCTGTTTCTAACTATTTCGTCCACTATAGCAGGATCTAACAATGTGGTAATGTCGCCCAAATTGGCCACATCTCCTTCAGCAATTTTTCGTAAAATTCTTCGCATTATTTTTCCAGAACGTGTTTTTGGAAGACCACTTACAAATTGAATTTTATCAAGTTTAGCAATTTTTCCAATTTGAATTTCAACTGTCTTTTGGATACTGTCCTTCCAAGTTTCAACGGCTTGCAGCGGCTCATTCAAAATAACAAAAGCATAAATGCCTTGTCCTTTTATTTCATGCGCAAAACCCACTACTGCGCTCTCTACAACATGTTCATTTTCGTTTATGGCATTTTCAATTTCTGCTGTCCCAAATCGATGCCCGCTCACGTTAATCACATCGTCCACTCTTCCTATTATTCTATACAAGCCATTAGCATCTCTGCGCGCACCATCACCTGTGAAGTACATGTGTTTGTGTGTAGCAAAATAGTTGATGCGACAACGCTCGTGATCGCCCCAAGTAGTGCGTAGTATAGAAGGCCAAGGAAACTTTATGCATAGGTGTCCTTCCACTTCATTGCCTATTATTTCATTGCCATCAGCATCCAACAAACATGGCTGAATGCCGGGCAAAGGCAAGCCAGCATGTGCAGGTTTCAAATCAGAAATTCCGCTGAGTGCTGAGATCATGATGCCACCGGTTTCTGTTTGCCACCAAGTATCTACGATGGGGCAATAGCCTTTTCCAATTTTTGCGTGGTACCAGTGCCATGCCTCTTCATTGATGGGTTCGCCCACGGTGCCAAGTGTTTTTAACGAACTCAAGTTGTGGCCTTCCGTGAAATGATTGCCGCAAGCCATCAACGAGCGAATAGCCGTGGGCGCTGTGTAGAAAATATTGACCTTGTGTTTTTCTATTACTTGCCAAAACCTACTTGCATCTGGAAAAGTAGGAATACCTTCGAACATCAATGTGGTAGCACCATTGAGCAGCGGGCCATAAAGAATGTAGGAGTGACCTGTCACCCAACCAATGTCGGCAGTACACCAAAAAATATCGTTCCTTTTGTATTGAAAAACATTCTGAAAAGAGTAGCCCGCATAAACCATATAGCCTCCACAAGTATGCACCACGCCTTTTGGTTTGCCTGTGCTTCCTGATGTATAAAGAATGAATAACGGTTCTTCGCTTTGCATCGTTTCGGCTTTACAAACATTGTCCACTGTCCACTTCAAATCGTGATACGATACATCTCTTCCCGATTGCATTTGCACCGATTCGTTACACCTATTTACAACTAGAACTTGATGCACACAAGCACACAATTTTAATGCTTCGTCCACCACCACTTTCACAGAAATTGAACGGGTGCCACGGCTCATTGCATCACAAGTTATTACAAAAGCACATTGCGAATCATTGATGCGGTCTGCTATAGCATTGGCACTAAAGCCAGCGAAAACAACGGAATGAATTGCGCCAATGCGGGCACAGGCCAAAACAGCAAAAGACAGTTCAGGTATCATCGGTAGATAAATGCAAACACGGTCGCCCTTCTTCACTCCAATGCCTTTCAACACATTCGCCATAATGCACACTTCACTCAGGAGTTGTTTGTAAGAATATTTTCTAACCCCTTCATCGGGGTTGTTGGGTTCCCAAATCAATGCAGTATTATCGGGTTGTGTATCGGCATATCTGTCCAAACAATTTTCGGTAATATTTAATTCTCCACCATCAAACCAGCGTACATCTGGCTTTTCAAAATCCCATTGCAAAGTGGTGTGCCATTTTTTTCGCCATAAAAAACTCTCGGCTATTTCATCCCAGAATTTTTCCGGATGAGCTACACTTTCTTGATAGTCTAGTTGATATTGTTCTTGAGATGCAATGTGATATGCCATGTGTTCTAATATTTATGCGCTAAATAAAATGATATTGGTTCATAAAAGCACAACGTCACTGTTGCTATGGTCTATTGTTAGACTGTTATTTGCTTTTAATGAACTGCACAATACTTCAAAAGAAAATCGCTTCTGCGCTTTTTTCAATAATTCTTTTCTCAGCCATTTCCACAATTTTTAGTTGTGAAAAACACAAGGGTTTTGAAAAACTTGATAACGGTATTTATATGCGCCTCAACAAATTTGGCGATTGTGAACCCGCACTAAAGGATGCTGATTTTTTTTTGATGGAAGTCTCATTCAAGATGTGGAATGAGATTGATACGGGCTACAACTTTCAATTGTATCATGGTGCTATACATATAATGGAATCTGGGGCTATAGTAGAAAAAAGTCGAGTTGGATTAAAGTTGATGCAGGCTTTAGACAGTATGAAATGTGGTGATGATGTAACCTTCATCTTGCCATTCGAAGAAATTGATAACAGCTACATATCGAATTTTTCTGAAACCAGAACTTACGCATTAAATCAAAAAATTGAATTGCACCTTTCATTGTCTCGGACTTTTACAAGAGAGTTGTATTTGAATTATTTACAATCGATGGCACAACAAAAGGAAATAAATGAAACCGATGCAATAGAACTTTTTTTAGCGAATCAAAACGAGCATAAATTTCGAAAAAGTGGATCATGTTTTTTACAAAATATCACATCAACCAAAGGCGATAGTGTAAAAGCAGGCCGCGAAATAAGTATTGTATACACCACCCATTTATTCAACGATACACAACTTGATTCTTTGACAACCATGAATTTCACTTTTGGCAAACCCGGACAAGTGATAGATGGCTTGCAATATGGCCTTAGTCAAATGTGTGAAGGTGAGCATGCAAAAATTTATTTGCCCTCTCAGTTGGCCTTTGGAGAAAATGGCAGCAGCACAGGAATTGTGCCGCGCAACACTCCTGTTTATTTTGATGTCAAAGTTTTGGATGTAAAAACTTCTGAAGAAAGTTTAAAAAAAACAAAACACATTTAATATTTGTTCGTTGAAGCTGCAACATCCTTTACCCTATGTTGAAAAATTTCATTTTCATATTGGTGTTTTTATGGGCCTCACTTCGGCTATTGTCGCAAGACAATTTGGGCATAGCTGGCAGCACCCGAGCACCTGCCAACACGGTTCTGAATAACCCATCTACCATCGTTGACTCAAGGGCCTTCATAGATATCAACCTAGTAGGACTTGGCGTTTTTGTAAGAAATAATTTGGCCTATTTGGATGGCAAATCCTTTTCGCTAAAATCTTTATCCCAAATCGAAGCTCCACTTTACAAACGAGAAAATGCACCTTACAATGTTTATGCAGATGCTATTGTGCATGGCCCAAGTTTCACTTTTGCAGTAAAAAAACATGCTTTTGGAATTACTACGGCTGCGCGTGTAGTGGCTGATGCGCGGGGCATTCCTGAAAGCCTCGGATATTATATGACAGAGGGATTTCAATACCGCAATCAGATGGGTGTGCAACAGCAAGTAAAAAACTTGCGGGCCAATGGCCTTGCATGGGGCGAGATTGGTTTGAGTTATGGAACCATTTTGGCCGCAGATGGCAATGCAATTATTCAAGGAGGAATTACTGTAAAAAGGCTTCTGGGTTTTGCCGGTGTAGGTTTACGTTTGGAGGATTGGTCCTATGTTGTGACTGACAGTACACACATGGAAACACAAGTTTTTCAAGGCGAATATGGCTTTAATGATCCAACTCAAAATAGTTCTTACATCAACGGAAAAGGATGGGGCTGCGATGTGGGACTTACCTATAAAATGAGAAATTCAAACAGTGATAACTACACGCCACATGACCCCTGCACTGACGGAGATTACAAGTATCGAATTGGTGTTTCATTGCTCGATGTTGGTAAGATAAAATTTACAGGGCCTTTTTATCGGAATGTTTTTAATCAAAATGAAGCCAGTGAGTGGAGCGACTTTCAAGGAACTACTGCAAAAGATGTGGCCGATTTGGATAGTTTATTCAACAACAATTTTAACCTTACGCAGCAAAACAGCGATGGTGGCCAATCATTTAAAATGAAGTTACCCACTGCAATATCCGTTCAAGGAGATTACAACTTTGGACACAATTTTTATTTGTATGGAGCTGTCACTTATGGTCTGCCACGCTTGAATAGTTTAGGTGTTCAGCGCGCTACTTACATTGGAATAGCACCGCGCTGGGAAGTGAAAAGATGGGAGGTATCTGCGCCTTTGTCGCTGTATGAATGGAAACATCCGCAAGTGGGTTTAATGTTTCGGTTGAACAGTATCATTATCGGTAGCGACAATTTGGGTTGGTTATTTTTTAAACAAGATATTTATGGTGCTGATATTTATTTCAATTTGAAATACACCATATTTAAGCATTGGAAATGCAAGCAAAAAAAAGACAAGAGTCCTTCTAAATCGAAACGTGAACGCAAAGGAGCATTGCCATGCCCAGCTTGGTAAAACGATAACTTTGCTTGCAGCAAGTCTATTAATATTTATTGTGGCGATTTGTTTGAGAAAAAGACTACCGAATCATAGTCACAATTCCCATTTTTTCAATTATTTCTGGTTCATCACCCTTCACCACCAATCTCCATAAGTAGATGCCATCTGCTGCAAAATTTTCGCCTGAATGAACATCACCAACCCAAGGCATTGAGAAGTCGTTGGTGATAAAAATAGTATCGCCCCAACGGTTGAAAATGGAAAGTGCATAATAGCTGGGATCATAAGAAAATTGGGGCAGGAAAAAATCGTTGATGCCATCATCATTCGGAGTAAATGAATTGGGGATGTATAGATGAAAATTGTCCTTTATCACAACACTTGCAACGAATTCATTCATACACCCAATGCTATCAAAAGCTTGCAGCGTAATGTAATAATCGCCTACAACTGGAGGTAGTGTCAATAACCAATTGGTATCATTTGAAAATAAATTTTCAAAATCATTTACACTCCAAAACAAAGAATCTGCATTGGTGCTTAAACTCGCTAATTGGAAAATTGGATTCTCAATATTTGTAGTCCAAGGCGTTGCTTCAAACAATGCAATTACAGCATTTGGTGTTACCACATCAACCAAATAAGTTGCGTTGCAATTTGGACTAAATTCTATATAAACATTTTTTTCTCCCGCACACAAATTATTGAAATCAACTTGGTCTCCTGTCTGTGTTTCATTCCCTATTGATACCGTAATATCAGAGGCATTTGTATTGGTCACTTTTATTTTTCCATCACAAAAAGAATAACAAGAAACACCCGTTGGTTGCAGATCAACATCTGGTGGGAAATTGAAAGTGATGGACACGTTATCCGTTCCTTGACAATTTCCATTGGTAACTGTTGCAGTTATTATTTGTGTCCCGGGTAAAGTTGCGGTAACCGAAGTGTTGCCACTATATGCATTACCAAAATTCAAAAATGGGTTGCTCCATTGAAATGTGCCCGGGCCATGTGTTGCAGAAAGTGAGGTTTGCATAGAACAAAGAACTTGATCTGGCCCTGCGTCAATATTTATTACTCCGTTGCTGACTGTGGCGGTCATTGTGTATGAACAGTCGCTGGCATCAATTACCGTTATTTCATAATCACCTGCATTCAAATTCTCAAACACAAAATCGGATTGTGGAGTGCCGTTTAACTCAATGCTTAATGGTCCATTGCCACTGGTATTATTTGTTATTTCAATTTGACCTCCGGTGCCGTTGCAGGCATTTTCAACTGCCACATTTCCAAATGCAAATGGCTCCTCCACGTTAAAATCAAAATCAACGGTCCATGGATTTCCACAGATATCTTCAATTGGGCTGTTTACGTTGTCCATCATCGTGCAATTACCTGTGGAAATTGCAGAGGTGTAACTGAGCGTTAGTTGATTCGCATATTCACTTGAAGGCAATGTCAAATCATTGGGATAAATTGTATTTCCGATATTAAGCATTGGAAACTGAATAGGTATAAGCCCGCTCATAAGCACGTTTTCTGAGAACGTAATTGTTAGTTGGTCCGCTTCGCAATTTTGTGTTATTGAAGTAATTTGTGGTGCTTCATCATCATAAATATTCGAAGAGCTTGACCCAAAATCCAATTCATATCCATTGAGGGTTGCGCTATAATTCATAACAACCAAAGCGAAAACATCGCCTGCTTGTGCATTCAAATTTTGATTAAAGGGCGGGCCATTGGTATCTCCAGGCCCATTGCTTGTACCCGATCCGCCTTCAGCATTTGATATTCCGGTTGGGCCTTGAGCTGCACCTGTGGTTCCCCAAGAGTTGCAACTCACCTCTGGCGAAGTGCCATTGTTTATGCCACCACAACCATTTTCTGTGATGTTGAAAAGAGACCAATCATAATCATCATTATTGTTATTGGGCTGAAGAATGAAACTAATAACTCCGGCTTGCTGGGCAGTAAAAACATACCAAGCACTATTGAACTCGCCTCCGGTTTGACAAGTGCCCGGTGCTGATTCGAACACATTTCCTGTGCCACTGGGCGAGTCATTTTCTGTGTAAACCGGGTTGCAAACCGAAACTGCAGTGTTGCAATCGCTGCTTTGTCCAATTGAACAAACATTTGAAATGCATAAAATTAAGAGAACAAAATATTTCAACATCTGCGCATAGACTTGCGCAACAAACTTATGGTTGTAAAGAATATTTTTTGAATGCGATAGTTCAAATGATAAAGAAAGAAATGTTGAAATAGACTACTAATGATGGTCATTGTACATTAGACACATAGCTAGAAATTCAACTTAGCGAAACCAAAAAAAACAATTCAAGTTCTGTCTGCATGGCTATTGAAAATATTGCCTTTTTCTATGAAATTAAACAGGTGGCTCTGTTGTCGTGTTATCAATAGCAATAGAAGACAGATGAGATCATTGCGCGCATCTTTGATAAATTGAAAAGGATATATCTAACACATTCACAATTGAGTTATTTCAATTTCAGGCAACCCTGTTATTTCGGAAATATCGGAATTTGAAAATCCTTTTGATTTCATTCTTTTTGCCAATTCACGCTTTGCGGCAATCTCACCTTCTATCTTTCCTTCTATCTTTCCTTCCTCAATGCCTTCTAGCTTCCCTTCATCGAAAGAGGTGTCAATTACATTTTTCAAATCGCGGTAAGTTTTTAAACTGCTTTCGTAACTCTCTATTTCTGCTTGTCCATATTTGGCAAGCTCTGCTTTTTGAAATGCTTGCGAGAATATCTCATCTTTGAAAATGATGGGAATAGATTGCAGGTCTTCAATGTTTTTAAAGAAGTAAAGCCACTTGTCCAATCGGGTAGCCAGTGCTGTTTCAGGGCTATTGAAATTGGGCATCTCAATGTAGATATAAGTTAGTTTTTCATAGAAAGTTTTGCCATGCTGATTCTTGAGTTTGATGGTATGCACTACTTCATGCATTTCTGCTTCGTTTTCATAATCGCCAAAGGTGAAATCCAAAATGCCGATACAATAAACTGCCTTCAAATTAAAATTCCAAATGCCCTTCTCGCCTTGCTCGCGTATTGGAAATGTGGAGTAATAAACGGTGCGCTCCTTAAAATAATTCTGCTTGGCCTTTTGAAGTTCTACGATAAATGTTTCGCCATTTTCATTTTCACAATAAATATCAAAGATGGCCTTTCGTTCTTCTTCATTGTGGCCCAACTGTTCAGGGTTTTTATATGAAAGACTTTTTATTTTGGACTCTTGGGGTAATAATGCATTTAGAAAAT
>JAYSWI010000432.1:0-4206 GCA_043718125.1 Flavobacteriales bacterium | reverse complement strand
TTAATAAAACAGCGGTAAAGTTTTTCATGGACTATAAAAAAATGAAAACCCTTTGGATTTGCCAAAGGGTTTTCGATTTAAAATTAATTTTTAATTACAGTAAACTTTTCTGTGGCAATAAGCATGTCATTAGCTCTCAAACTTGCTACATACATGCCTGCTGCGTATTGTTTCACATCCAAACTATACAGGCCATTATGACCAGTAAGGTTTATGTTTTCTACTACCCTTCCATCCAATCCGGTTATTTCTAATAGGGCATGGCCATCTGCCTCAATGGGATAAACAAAGTAGGCTTCTGTGGAAGTGCTTGTTGGATAGACATTGAACAGGGTTTGCATATTGTAAACCTCAGACGAAACATCACTCACTGATTGATTGCGTAGGTGCAGAGGCAACATAGGAATGGGCATTTCTTGGGTCTCGTTCAAATACCACAAAATGCCAAGGGCAGTGTTCCGCTCCTTGTCGTTTACATCATTCCAAACACTTTCTAGTCTTGCTCTTTCGGTGGCATCGGCATTGTTCCAATCGGTGCCAATGTCCGCTTGCATCTCTAGTAGCTTTACATAATTTAGCAATCCCATTTCTACCGGTGCAGCCTCTGCGATGGTAATGGCGTGTTGGAAGTCGCCTTGTTCTACAAGCAATTGTGCAGACAAACGATAGGCGGCAGCATATTCTTCATTGGCCCATATTGTTTTAAATTCATTCAGTTTTATTTCAACTTGTGTGTCGTCTTCTTCGCCCGTTTCTTCTATTGTAGGGCAAAGTATAGCGTTGCTGAGTCGAGCAATGAGGTTGTATTTGGCATCATACAATGCAGCAGCTTGTTGTTCCAACATTTGGCGCAGGGTGGTGCTGCCTTCGCCTGCAGCTTGGGCCGCTATGATGTAGTTTTTGAAAAAATGGGGAATGCTACCAAGGCTCATCAAATAGTTGTACAAATCTGGCTCCAGTGGCACATTGGCCAACATCACTTCTGTAAAATTCCAATGACTAAACAAGCTGTTGTTGAGTATGATTTGGTAAATGACATCATAGCTTAACGGCATTCTTTCCAACATTAAGTCGCGCAATTGGTGGCTCTCCAATGGGAAAGCTGCATTGAGTGCGCTTAGGAGTTGTTCGCTATCACCTGCATTGAGCACATTGGTCATCACTGCTTCTTGGTTGGCAATGGCTGTATTCAGATTATTCAACGATGTGAAAGCAGCACTTATACCACCAGGGAGCAGACCTCCACCACCGCCTCCTGTGCCAATCAATGTTGGACAATTTTGCAAGTAGTTAGATGAATTACCATCAATAGAGGTAGCATACATCAGCACTTGATTCATACAGCCATTATCTGAGCTGATGCTTTCACAATTGGGGATAGTGATTTCATCGGTGTGTGTTACATAGTGGCAATACCAACAGTTATTAGGATCAATGATTAAATCGTTGTAATCGGTGCAGCCGTGCAAAGCAATACTAAAGCGGTTGTCTGCTGCCCGCACTCCACCGCCATCCGAATTTGGCTGCACACCTCCTTGGTCGTGCCTCATGCGCGAGTTGGGCGCTACGTGTATATCCACAGTGCCTTCGGTGTAAGTGTTGCAAATCCATTGGAGACCCAATTGAAAATCTGGATGTACATTTTGTAATTCCACTTGGCTTCCAATTCGAAGGTGATCGAACCAGTTTTTGTAAATCCTATTGGATGTAGCACCACTTTGATTCACCCAGCAGCCTATACCGCTAGGCTCAGTGCTGTCAAATCCCCAGAAGTGGTTTTCTTCCACAATGTAACCAGTGCTACCACCAAGGTAAACACCAGCGGGCATAAAGTCGATGGCTTGCATTTCTGTATTTTGATCGGGCAAGTAGAAGTTGTTTTGTGTAATCCCCGGGTTGTTGGTTGCCAGGTTATAGATGCCAAACAAGTTGTTCTGAAATTCCATTTTTTTGCAGGTATATGGCTTATCAATGCCGCCAATGCTAATAATACCGGTGGCCAAGTTTACAAATGCAGTATGGCTATTGTCGTTAATATCCGTCCAAGGACTATTGCTACCCGACACATTGAATGAGGCTTGGTATGCAAATATGCCGACACCACGCTGCTGCCAAGTGTAGGTCAGATAGTTGGAGGCATTTATAAATGAGCAACCTAAGAATTGTATGCCTTCAACAAATTGCATATCGGCCATCTTGCCAGGCAAAAGCAGCGGGTCTTTTAGATGCGCATCTATGATGATGCGAAAACCACTGAAATAACATTTGCTGTTTTGTAGAGCGAATGGCGCAATGTCGGAGTAGTTGTGGTAATTGGTAATTTTCAATCCGTTTTGGCAGTTGTGCATAGAGCTGTTGAACCCACGAACAATTCCGCCCGCTGTGCTATTGCTTGTTCCAACCTCTGCTGCAAGTATTGCATTTTCAATCATAGAATTGGCGGTGAGCAACAAATATCCCTGTTGCACATTGCCCCAAAGCGGACTTTGGTCGTAAGTGGGCGAACCCAAAATGTTGACTCCCGGCCACATCAAATAATCACACTCATAGCTTGTCCATAAAGTGCCATTTAGTCTTACGGAAGCACCCTGTTTTATGATCACGTCCGCATCAGGCGCGAAGCGGAATTCCATTCCTGTTATTTTCACTTTAGAACCCACATTAAATACAAGGTCGCCACTCATATAAACGGGGCCTGTGGCGTTCCAAGGGTTGTTGCCTATGCCGTAGGTCCATGTGGCTGCGTTACCAGTAGTATGGCCATTGATTGCATCAAAGGAGTGGTTGAACAAACAACAAAAGGGATCTTGTAATGTCTGCATTTGATCAGGCCTATACGCTTGTTTGCTAATCAAAAATAATGAATTTGCATAGAACGAATCATTGCTATATCCCCATGGTTGCACTCCTGCAACTGGCAGAACATTTTGCTCAAAAACACTTGTCTGCGGATTGTCAGTACCAACCAAACAGTCCAGATTTGTGCCGTCATACATATATATGCCTGTCGTGTTATCGGTATAATTCATTTCTATTTGACTATTTCTGGTAGCCAAAAATGTTTCGTCTGCTATTCCCAATTCATCTGATACAAAGTGTAACGAATTGTTTGCAATATCGATGTAACCCAAATAGGGTGGAGAATATTGGTTGAAATAAAGAAACCCTCCATTGTTGCTAAATTCAAGATCAGCTACACCACCTTGAACCAATGGATAGTTAATACCATCATGTGAAGTATAAAGGTAGTTTTGTACAAAATCCCATGATAAATTGTATTTTCTTATTTCAATATTAGTTCCAAATACAGCTACTCCTCCAGACCCATTGTCAGTAAATGCAACATAATAATGGTTTTGAAATTTTGTGGTTTCTATGCCACCTGTAGCCCTTCTTCCTTCGCCACCTCCCAATATTGTTTGCTCATCCACTTCATGCACAAGATATCCTGCGGTAACTCTAAAGACATGAATATATCCCTTATTTACAAAGGTGATAAACTTGTCGCCATTAATATTTCCGTCCAGTATATCAATACTACTTGCTGCTTGCTGTTGCCCACCATTGTTTAGATGCATGAAAATGGTTGGCCCATCAACATCGTCCAAAAAATCGTTGACATCCATTTGCAGCATAAATTGTTGCACAAAATTGCTGTAAAATGGATCGGATTCAAAATCGAAAACTTGCCAATCAATGAGCCATCCTTGTCTATCATCATCATTATTAAAATTCTGATTGGATAGCTCTAAGTCCAACATACCTATAAACATTAGATGATTTACAGTAGATGCAAGAAGATACTTTGAACATGAATTCGGAAGTTTTGTAATCACTATTGCCGCTAAACCATAACATCCAGAACAACTTGCCGTGAAATTGCCCATCATATAGCCATCTTGGTCATAAACACGGCCATCTACTATAAAAAACAACAGTTCGCCATTGCCATCAAATTGAACATTTGCACTCTTTGTGTTTACTTGCCCGTGATATGTCAATAAATAGTCAGGATGATTGGTGGGCAGTCCTGGATTTGGAAGCAAATACTCTGTTGGGCTGTTGGGATTATTAAAGTCGATAACTCTGTTGCCCATTACCCACAGATTATTTTGGCCATTTACATACATTGCTAAAATCAATAACACAAACACCAACCACCTCGCTCTAGCCGAAGCTGTTAGTGTTTTGTTTGTAAGTTGGGGG
>JAYSWI010000431.1:0-4211 GCA_043718125.1 Flavobacteriales bacterium | reverse complement strand
AAAAAAACCATCCGCCTTTCTGATGAAACGGAAATTTGGCCCAAAGCCAATCTCCCATCCCGACTTGCCCCATCGGAAACCAT
Organism: Flavobacteriales bacterium; assembly: GCA_043718125.1. GTDB lineage: Bacteria > Bacteroidota > Bacteroidia > Flavobacteriales_D > Sanyastnellaceae > JANNVZ01. The sequence continues at coordinate 4,128 of JAYSWI010000431.1, read as the reverse complement.
TGAGCATTGTAAATGAAGGCACACATCTTCCGTTTTCCAATCCTCCTATTTGACCCACAAATTCGATGAGGGCCTGAAAGTCACCGGAGGTCAAATATTGTATTTCTTTCTGATAGCCAAATTGAAACGTGGCTCTGTACATATCGAAGCCACCATCGGCTTTGGTGGCGCGCATCCTTTCGCCTGTTTCGCCCATAGTATATGCTAATCCCATGCGCGGGCCATTGAGGCGCAGCGTGGTTTGCGGACTGGACACGGGCATGTCGTAATTTATTAGTTGATTCACCATCAGTGCATCGGGTTCAATACCGAACAATTGTTTCACCGATATTTCAAGCATCTTCTGCAATTCGGTTTGCAAGTTGAGGTACTCCGTGGCTTGCGTGCGTTCTATGGTTTCAGATTTAGCATCAATAAGACGAAGGTTAATAATTATTTTCTGACCAAAACGTGCAATGTCACCGCTCAATATTTTTTCAGCTCCCAACAAATTGCCCACCTTCACAAGGCACTTTCTGCTGTAACAAGCTATGGTTGCAAACTCCGAATCCTTGAGCGCATCGGCCATTTCATATTTGTCTATCACGGTATAAATTCCTGTTTTGTCCACTTCCAACCTTAGGATGTACGCTATAGTGGCAGCATCGAACTCCAGACCATGCGCATCCACATTCATAATGGCCAAGGTGGATTTGGTTTTTTCTTGCGCTAGGCAGTTGATAGACCACAATAACAAGCCTGCGCTGAGGAGGCCTTTTACAATTTGCTTTTTCATTGTTGTTTGCTTTAAATGTTTTATTTAAGAAAAAAATGATGGCGCAAAGCAGCAACAAGTAAGAAGTGGATCGGATTGGATATTTGTTCCATTTCGTAGTTGTAAATAAGATATTTCATGTTCGAAGTGGCCTAGTTGAATTAGTTCAAATTGCATCCTACAGCACCGAATGTCAGGATTAAAGCTCGTACAATTTATAGGCATAACGTACTTTTCGATAACCCATACGTGTTACGCAATACATTTAATTTGAATGATGGAAGGATTGGGATAAATCCGATTCGACTAACTGTATTTGTACCAAGCACGTTATGAGTACCCACAATTAGCCATGTCATGAAAAACCATGCAAAAGGATATTTTTGCATCACTGGATAACCAAATAGTAAATGTCAAATGAAGAAAATTTTAATAGCCCTTTTGTTCGTCTTCTTATGTGCATTAGTCCATGCTCAACGGGCTTATTCTGATGGCTTTGTAGGACTAGGAATTGGCAGTGAGAGCGGATGGGTATTTCCAAAGCTTGGAATACGAGGGGCGAATTTCGAAAAGCATCCAAAGCTCTATACAGGTGCAGATTTAGGTATCTGGCTTTTTTTCACTTTCTACATGTCAGCAACCGCATATATGGGCTGCGAAAGTGAACATTTTATAGCTGAACTTTCCACAGGAATTTTCTATTTACCACGTAGTAAAGAGTACCAATTCGGCCCTTATTTCCAATGGTCCACAACACCCAAAGTCGGAATCAAGTTCAGAACCGTTGCAATAAAGTCCGGCATTGTTATGCCATTGTGGAGCTATAAGGATTCATCCACTTATGCGCCACTATCGGGTTTCCGATGGAATCACGTCCTGCTCAATTTAGAATTGGTTCACTATTTTGATTGGGACGAAATGGTAATGACGCAACCATCTAAAATTTTTTGGTGATTCAAAAGGAATAAATTTCGTATCACCATACAACACCAATAATCCTTTAGAGAATCTTAGTCAGCAATTAATGTGTTGCTTACCTCCTACTCATATTTTTTGAAGAAAAGTATAGCATGAACCAATCCACAACATTTCCTTTACCTCAAAACTGAAAATAAATAAAAGGCTGCATATCGGACGACATTATTTGGAAGACAAAAACAATGGTGGCGAAACAAGCAATAGCAATACACCATATTGGCATGGCGGCAAATCTTGAACGGTACTTCTCCTTGAATGTGGACGGAAGCCAATGAATAATAAGTCCGACAATCATCACCACAAAAACACTCCAATATCCCATAAGCACTTTGGGTGCAATGGCCCAATCCATATTGAAAAATATTTGGTATAGCATGGTGGTAGCAGACATAAACTCATTGGACAAATCGTGTGTTGCATTCAGCTCGCTCCAAGAGTTATTGCTGCCTGCCCTAAACCAAACGCGGGTGAAAGTGATGAAAGAAAATGTAAGGAAAATGACCCAAACACGAACAACCCATTTGTCTTTGTGTTTCTCCCACGGACTTATCCTTTTCCATGATTTGTAGAATACCAATGCCAATCCATTGAGTGCGCCCCATATAATAAAATTCCAACTTGCACCATGCCAAAAGCCTCCTGCCAACATGGTTATCATCAAATTCAAATTGGTGTTCAACCACTTTGAAAAAGACACTACAAACTGACTTAGCACCAAACAAACCGCAATAACAACGGTACTAATTGAGAGCACCAACCAAGAATTGCTGAGAGCAGTAATGATTAAAACAAACACACCAAGCGCTGCATAGGACGCAACAGAACCCACCTTGTTTCCGCCCAACGGGATGTAAACATAATCGCGCAACCAACTACTAAGACTTATGTGCCATCGCTTCCAAAAGTCGGCTACATCGGTGGCCTTGTAGGGCGAGTTGAAATTTTTGGTAAGGTGAAAACCCATCAATAAAGCCACGCCAATGGCAATATCGGTATAGCCCGAAAAGTCCGCATAAACTTGAAGACTGTAGCCGTAAATGGCCATAAGATTTTCGAAACCGGTGTAAGAAATGGGGCTTGAAAAAATGCGATCTATAAAATTGACAGCCAAATAATCGGCCAGCAAAACCTTCTTTATCAAACCATTTAAAATCCAAAAAACCGCAAGGCCCCATTCGTGTTTTGTTAGTTGATAGTCCTTATATAACTGTGGAATAAAATCGGTGCTGCGCACAATTGGGCCGGCTACGAGTTGCGGAAAAAATGTGACGAAAAATGCAAAGTCCGTAAATCGTTTTACTGGTTTCAAAACTCCGCGATAAACCTCCACTGCGTAACTAATGCTCTGAAAAGTAAAGAAGGATATGCCGATGGGCAAAATGATTTTACCTACTTCGAAATGACATCCAAAAAAACCATTGCTCCAATGCGCCAACCAATTAAAGACGTGGGCCTCCTTGCCCAAAGTGGCATTGTATATATCTGTGAAGAAATACGCATACTTGAAATAGAAAAGCACACTCAAATTCATCAATACACTCACTGCAAGCCAAGCTTTGCGCCCTTTCTTGTTGCGTGTGACATACATTTTCTTGCCCACCAAAAAATCCCAAACAGCAGTGAACAGAAGAAGTAAAAAGAAGAACCCCGTGGTTTTGTAATAGAAAAAAATACTTGCTGCAAATAGAAATACATGTCGCCATTTTCGTTTCCGATGGATGAATGCATCCACGGCAAGCACTACCGCAAAGAATATCCAAAAACCAACTACTGTAAAAATGAAAGGTGCTTTTGGATCAAACAGAAAAAAGGCTTTGATATAAGAATTGATCTGCTCCAGATGTGTCATAATTTCCGCGCTACTAGTGTATATCCAATGGCATAATTATAGCGTGATTTTTCATTCTGCTTTTTGTACCAACTTGTTTTTTTCACCACAGATGCGAACATTCTGAAAATGAAATTTGAGATCCGTTTGGTCATCATTTTATTCAAAGTATCCAGCAAAACATCTGCATGTGCACCATACGATTCAATGCTGATAATTTCAAGTCCTGCATCACTGCACATCATGGTCAATGCCTTGTCGGTAGCATGAAAATACTCATACGGATACTCGCTGCTCCAATATATATAGGGGGTTGTAAGTATGAGATTTCCGCCTGGTTTTATATGGCTGCTCAGAGTTTCGATCAGTTGCCAAGGCTTCTTTATATGGGCTATTACATCGGTAAGAAGCACGGTATCAAAGTTCTTTTTTTTCAGTTCAAATCTTTCATTCATATCCACCATTTCATCTTGGAAGCTCGCTACATTTTCTGTTGAATTCCAATCCGTGCAATAGGTTTCACTCACCAATGGTTGATATACTTTGTAGTACGGAACGCTTCCACTAG
>JAYSWI010000044.1:0-2789 GCA_043718125.1 Flavobacteriales bacterium | reverse complement strand
AGCTATTGAGGAAAACCCAGGCAAACGTATTTTTTTGTTGAGCCAGATGATACACAACCCTGCCGTAAATGATGACTTGCAGGCGCACGGCATTGAGTTCATCATGGACACAGAGGGCCATCAATTGTTGCCATGGGACGAGATAACAAAAGAAGATGTGGTGATAATACCGGCCTTTGGAACTACGGTGGAGATAGAAAAATTCTTAAGCGAAAAAGGAATACAAACCGAGAAGTACAATACCACATGCCCATTCGTAGAAAAAGTTTGGAAACGCAGCGCGGAAATTGGAACCAAGGGTTTCACCATCATCATCCACGGCAAACACAAACATGAAGAAACGCGCGCCACATTTTCGCATAGCTATCAGAATGCGCCAAGTATCATCATTCGCGATGACAAAGAAGCGCAGCTGTTAGCCCGCTTTATGAAAAAGGAATTGCCTAGAGAAGAATTTTTCAAAGCTTTCAATAAAAAATACTCAGCTGGTTTTGACCCTGAAAAAGACTTGCAGCGAGTAGGTGTTGTAAATCAAACCACCATGTTGGCATCAGAGACGCAGGCCATAGCAGACTACTTCAAAGTGGTGATGCAAGAAATAAATGGCGAAGAGAATTACAAAGAACATTTTGCCGACACACGCGATACCCTTTGCTACGCCACCAACGACAATCAGCAAAGCACCACAGAAGTGCTGAAACACCAAGCGGATTTGGCAATTGTAATAGGTGGCTACAATAGCTCCAACACCTCACAATTGGTGACCATATTGTCTGAAAAAATGCCTGTCTATTTTATCAAAGATGAAACAGAAATAAAGTCAGAATTAGAAATTCATCATTTTGATTACGCAGCGCAGAAATTGTTGGCAAAGATTAATTGGTTGACAAAAAAAGAGAATTTAAGAATCGTTCTTACAAGTGGTGCATCATGCCCAGATATTGTTGTAGCAAGTGTGATGGAAAAAGTGCTTCAATATTTCGAAATAGAAAATAGTTTAGAATCCATGCTTGAAACTTGAACCTGGGCTTCAAGTTGATTCACTTTCAATTCTTAATTCAATTTGCTCAAGAGCCAATCTGGGTTGTACAAACTACATTCGCCTCCCAACAAATAAATTTCAAAACAGCCATTACTGTGGAAGAAAAAACAATAGACGAAACCCGCCAAGGTGAATACCTGATGATCCCATCCCCATCCCTTCCACAAGGGAATGGAGGAGGCCGTAAACTTTTACTTGAAAGCTATGGCTGCTCCATGAATTTTTCGGACAGCGAAATAGTCGCTAGCATACTTGCCAAAGAAGGATTCACCACCACCCGCGATCCGGAAGAAGCCGATCTTATTTTGCTCAACACCTGCGCCATTCGCGACAATGCGGAACAAAAAATAAGAAGCCGACTCAACTATTTGCGCAGCATTAAAAAACGCAAACGGCATCTACAAATAGGTGTGTTGGGCTGCATGGCAGAACGACTGCGCGAACAACTTTTGGAGCAAGAAAAATTAGTGGATATGGTAGTTGGCCCCGATGCCTATCGCGATTTACCTAATTTAATACAGCAAGTGGATGGTGGTCAAAAAGCAGTGAATGTTTTACTCAGTCGGGAAGAAACTTATGCTGAGATAACACCTGTAAGGCTCAATAGCAATGGCATCACAGCATTCATTTCCATCATGCGGGGTTGCGATAATATGTGCTCCTTTTGTGTAGTGCCTTTCACACGTGGCAGAGAGCGCAGCCGCGACCCGGAGAGCATCATAAAAGAAGCAACAGAACTCTTCGAGCAGGGCTATCGCGAAGTGACTTTGATTGGCCAAAATGTGGACAGCTACAAATGGAAAACTTTACCCCTCCCGTTAGCTCTAGGGACTACTGAGGAGAAGGAGAAAAGTCCCATGCCCAATGGTGGTGCGAAGAATCCCACCCCCAGTGCTTCTCAAGAGGGAGGGTTCGTGGTCAACTTTGCGCAACTAATGGAGATGGTCGCATTAATAAACCCAGACCTTAGAGTGCGCTTTTCCACCTCGCACCCCAAGGACATGACCGATGAGGTGCTGCATGTAATGGCCAAGTATGAGAACATTTGCAAATACATTCACCTGCCCATCCAAAGCGGAAACAGTGATGTTTTAAAGCGCATGAATCGAGGATATACCCGCGAGTGGTATCTCGATAGAATGAAATCCATTAGAACCATCATGCCCAATTGTGGAATTTCTACCGATACCATTTCGGGCTTTTGTGGTGAGACAGAAGAGGAACATCAAGACACCATTTCCCTCATGCAAGAGGTGCAGTATGATATGGCTTTCATGTTCAAATATTCTGAACGCCCGAAGACTTTGGCAGAAAGAAAATATGATGACGATGTGCCTGAAGAGGTGAAAGGACGTAGGTTGCAGGAGGTGATCAACATCCAAATGAAAAACGCAGCGATAAGAACCAAGAGATATGTTGGATACGAACAGCGTGTGTTAATTGAAGGATACTCAAAGAAATCAAATGACTTTTTTCAAGGAAGAAATACTCAAAATGCTGTGGTAGTTTTTCCCATAAAAGCAGGTATCAAGTTGGGTGAATATGTAAATGTGTTTACGACAGATTGCAGTAGTTTTACTTTGATAGGGCAGATCATAAATGCTTAACTTGCATTCAAAAAGAAAACGAATTAATTCCGACATAAAATTGGTTCTACAGGAAATTTCATGGATTAGATTTGAATAAAAAATAGTATGACAGAATCAAGCTTTTACAAGTCTTTATTGAATTTGGATAGTAACTGGGA
>JAYSWI010000430.1:0-1478 GCA_043718125.1 Flavobacteriales bacterium | reverse complement strand
TTTGATGTAGAAACGCTTGCGGTATTATTTAGTAGCACACGGCATTTAACTCTGTAAGATTATTTATTTATTGCCATAAATAATCACATTGGAATTATTTGCACATTTCCTTTTGCCCATTCAGCACAAATAATTCCGGCTGCCACTGAGGCGTTCAAGCTTTCGGCTTTGCCGCTTTTTACAATTGTAATTTTATCATCAAGTATAGCTTGCATAGCTTCACGTATGCCATGACTTTCGCTGCCTATGACCATGGCTGTTTTGTTTGGAAACGCATATTGAAATAAATTTTTTCCGTTTAAGTCTGCACCAATAATCTGAAAATTATTGACAGATAATGTAGATTTTACCTCGTGATGTGATTGATATAAAATGCGCATTCTGAAAATACTTCCCATGGTGCTTTGCACCACTTTTGGATTATGGAGATCCACACAATCATCGCTGCATATTATGGTGGCAAAACCAAACCAATCTGCAGTTCGGATGATGGTGCCGAGATTGCCTGGATCGGCTATTCCGTCCAACACCAAAATGAAATTATCGTTTATTTCATCAGTACTCATTTGGCTTTGATGAACCACAGCAAGATGTTGCGAAGCACTGCTGAGTAAGGAAATTGAATTCATTTCTCGTTCAGTAATTAAACTGCAATTGTGGTGCTGCAACACGAATTTTTCATCAGTAGAATAAAGCGACTTCACAAGGTATGTGGAGCTTATTGCCTCCTCAACCATTTTTTTTCCTTCCACAATAAAAAGGCGATGTTCATTTCTGAATTTCTTTTGATGCAGTTGGCGCACCAATTTGATGTCTTTTTTCAACGGTAACATTTTTGAAACTCTCTGTGGTTGATTGGCTTTCTTACCCTCAAATTGCGCTGCAAGATAGAAGCAGTGTGAAAGGCAAATTTCAAATATTTATTTACTTCATCTTTGCGGCTGCACTCTGTGCTTGTGGCAACATGCGACACTTGCCGGAGGGCGAAGCATTCTTTCGAAGGCAAGAAATAAAAACGCACGAAACCAATGCGGACTTTTCAGTATCGGACGATGACCTACTTTCTTTAACACGCCAAAAACCAAATAGAAGAATTTTGTGGTGGCGTTTTAATCATACAATTTATCTTTTAGTAAATAAGGAAAAACTTGAAGGCAGTAAAGTGAAAGCTGCCGAAAGATGTGTAAAGAAGAATGCGAGAAGACAAACGAAGGGAAAGCCACCAAAAGAAAAGTGCAATACTTGGCGAACATTTTGGGCCGAAACTGTGGGCGAACCAACTGCAATTTTGGATACAGTGAAGGTGCAAAAAAGTGCACAACAGATGAATGTGTATCTCCAAAAAAAAGGATATTTCGATAATGAAGTTATCGCGGAGTTGATATTCAATAAGAACAAAAACAAGTGCATTGTTGTTTATCATATTTATCCAAAAAATGCTTACCACTTGCGCAACATTCAATACAAGATTGAAGATG
>JAYSWI010000429.1:0-1480 GCA_043718125.1 Flavobacteriales bacterium | reverse complement strand
CCGTTTCAAAAATCATATCGAAGCCGTTGTTGGTACCAAGCCGTGAGTCTGAACTTACCGGATTGCCGCCAACTTTCCAATCCACTTGAGAAATCAATTGATTCGAAAAAAAAACAAGTACAATAAATAAAAATTTGGCTAGAAAGTCAGAGTGCAGAAGTGCTGGTGTGCTGGTGTGCTGGTGTGCTGGTGTGCTGGTGTGCCATAAGGTTTTAGAATTTAAGATTAAGAAGGAACAAACCTATGCGCAAATTTTGATTGTGCAAGTTTTGTTCAAAATATTTCTCAGAGCACTACCTATTTCCATACACAAAATGTTTGGGGGCGATGATATGATTGGCAAAGAACTCAACCGCTGGTTTTATACCGCACTTACACGGGCGCAGCAGCAGGTTTATTTGGTGGGGTTCGAGGGGAAGCTGTTGGGGTAACGATAGCAATTTTGGTTGAGCGAAACGATAGGGATTTTACTTCTCTCCTCAACCACCAGATTGCCGTGGATACAAATAGCGTTACTTTAAAACGAGAGTAGCAAAAAATCAATCTTTAGAAACCAATCTTATACCACTTGCAATTATGAATTAGTCCGATTCAATAGACGCCTCACTTGTGTTCTCTCTACCTCATCTGCCTTCGGCATCTTCTCCTGAAGGAGAAGAGGAAGCGGCAAATTTTTGGAGAGAAAAAGGTTGGCCTAATTCATAATTACAAATGGTATTATACCTTAAAAAAAACCTTACTTAATTTGGTTTGATTAGAACCCACCAACACTACATAAACTCCCACTGCCAAATGCGCCACAGAAATTTTGGCATTTGTGTGGTTCATCTTTTTCTCCACCATCACCAAGTTGCCCATAGAATCATAAATTGAAATTGAAAAATTTTCATTCCATCTTGTCACTTGCAATTGCAAAATTTCTCTAACAGGATTTGGAAAAATATTTAACTCTATGTTGCTTGTAATTTCTTCAACACCCACCACAAACGAAACACACTCCGAAACGACATCGCAATCTTCTTGCATAATGATGACTTGATAGTCGCCACTTTGTTCAGGATAAAAAACTTGGTTAGTACTCAACACGTTTTGTTCGCCACAAAGTGTCCAGGCATAAGTTGCATTGTCTTGCGAAGCGGCTAGTGTATTGTTGTTTGCTATCACTTCATTACTCAACACATTCAACTGCAAATTGAGATAGATGATGCTATCACAACCATCTTCAGCAATAAGCATTTGAGTGTAAGTACCGGCCACTGTGTATGTCTCATCATTCAAAACGTAACTACTACAAGCACTTGCATCTATTGTTTCCTCATGAGGTGTTTGACAAAGTGCGACTATAGCAATTGGCTGGTGAAAGCCTTGTGTCAAAAAACTCTCGTTGCCTTCTCCTGTGAAAGTGATGACTTCGCCCATAGAGCAGTCAGTTTGAAATGTTGCATCTGAGTAGTGTATTCCGAATGCAGATACAATACTA
>JAYSWI010000428.1:0-4248 GCA_043718125.1 Flavobacteriales bacterium | reverse complement strand
GCGCACTTAGTCATCTAAAAAACCACACCCCATTTTGACAGAAAATTTTGACATCTGGTATCACCTTTCCATAGTGGCCATCTTCCTTTATGGATGCTTCCTTTTATTTCTTTTCATCTACAGTTTGGTGCAATTGAATCTGGCCATTCAGTATGTCAAAATGAAATGGAACCGCTCAAAACGACCAATTATTGCCGATGAGGATTTGCCCATTGTCACCATTCAACTTCCTGTTTACAATGAGTTGTATGTGGTGGAACGTTTGATTGATTCTGTTTGTGCCATCGATTATCCAAAAGACAAATTGGAGATTCAAGTCTTGGACGATAGCACTGATGAAAGTTTCGATTTGGCTGCAAAAAAAATTGCTGAAAAACAAGCGCAAGGAATAGACATAAAGCACGTAAAGCGGCCAGAGCGCAAGGGTTTCAAAGCCGGTGCTTTGGCTTATGGCTTGGATATTTGCAAGGGCGAATACACCGCCATTTTTGATGCTGATTTTGTTCCCCGCAGAGACTTTTTGCGCCAAACCATTCCTTACTTTTTTGTAAATGAAAAAATAGGAGTAGTGCAAACCAAATGGGAACATTTGAATGAAGGCTATTCATTGCTCACTCGTTTGCAAGCCTTCGGTCTTGATGCACATTTTACTGTAGAGCAAGTAGGAAGAAATACTGCGAACCACTTCATCAATTTTAATGGTACTGCGGGTGTGTGGCGCAAGAAAACTATCTATGATGCGGGAGGCTGGGAAAGCGACACCATCACCGAGGATTTGGACTTGAGCTACCGCGCACAATTGAAAAATTGGCAATTTATTTACTTGCCAGAAATAGGATCACCCTCTGAGTTGCCTGCCGAAATGAATGCCTTGAAAGCCCAGCAATTCCGCTGGACAAAGGGCGCTGCGGAATGCACAGTGAAAAATATGCCGAAGGTTTTGAGGGCGCCACATCTTTCTGTTGGCCAAAAAATTCATGGTGCTTTTCACCTGATGAACTCTGTAGTATTTCTCTGCATACTCGGAACATCATTGCTTAGCGTACCAATGCTGATGATAAAAACCAACTATGGTGACTTGGCCATTGCTTTCAAAATTGCTACTGTTTTTATGGTTAGTTTTTTCTTCCTCGGTTTCTTCTATTGGGTGTCGCGACCCGATGCCAATTTTTTCAAAAAATTTGGGCGTTTCTTATGGGAGTACCCTACCTTTTTGGCCGTAAGCATGGGACTTTCGTTGCACAATGCCATTGCAGTTTTAGAAGGCTTTACAGGAAAAAAATCTGCTTTTGTGCGCACACCAAAATTCGCAATTAGCGGAAACAATAAGGGAACTTGGAGTGATAAAAAATATAGAGCGATAAAAGTTTCTCCCTTAACTGCATTTGAGTTTTTGCTTTTTCTCTATTTCGGTTTCGGAATTTTTTATGCTTTCGCCTTCACCGGAAAAGCTCCTGATTTTGATCGCGATTTCGGATTGCTTCCTTTTCACATTATGCTCACTTTGGGTTATGGCTTTGTTACATTCTTTTCTTTGAAGCATGCACGGGCTTGAAGTGTAAAAACTTATTATTGTAAAAAGGAAAAAATCCAGAACACAAAAAGCACTTCGAAGCAAGGTTCATTCTCTGATAGATGAACTGCATACAAAAAAATTAAAAGCCATTTACGAATTATGCAACGTTGGGCCATCCGTTGACTTAACACAAGAGCAATTGCAAATGTTAGATGAACGTGAGCAGCGTTACTTGCGTGGAGAAGGTGAAAATCGCACCATCGAACAAACCATGCAGAAAGTGAGGAGCACAATTATCATAAGACCTATACTCTATTCATTTGGGACGAGGCTGAAGCTGATATAGTTGAAACAGGCAGTATTATGAGAATAGGTTAATCGGGCTAGGTGGTAATACCTATTTGAAATTATGAATTAGTCCGAAACACTTGACACCTCACGTGCGTTCTCTCCTAAGGAGATAAAATGGTTGGCCTATTTCATAATTTCAAACAGTCTTACTCGTCATTCCACGGTGCTATGGCCGCCCACTCTTTTCGCAACTGTCATTCCACGGTGCGATGGCTTAGTGTGAAGCAAAACGTGGAATCAGTTGGTGGTTGAAGGAGCTTGATTTTGCTAGTGGTGAGGAAGTACTGTTTAGGCAGATTCCACACTTCGATGACTTGTGTGGAATGTCACCTTTCTAGCGAAGTGTGCAATGACACTATTCACCAACACCCCAATGGTTATTCCCGATGTTTCCTCACCCACATTTTTTGTTATTGGTTTGTCACTATTTATTTATTCAGAAATGCAAGGGCTTGATTTGACAAACCCAAAATCCAAACAAAATGAAAAAAGCCATCATGTTTTTTACCTGTCTCACAATTGCCGTATCAGCTCTGCAAGCACAGTATGTTGCGTTTGCACATTATACCGGATTCTGTAAGTATTTAGATACAGTGCATATCTCACAGTTGATACAGTGTCATGAACTGACCACCGTAAAAGGTGACAATGCCGTTACTTCCTTTGTAATATCACTGCTTGGTGAGGGGGTTTTGAAGGAGTACGAAGTGACAGGCAATACTATTACCGATACTATTATGGGAGAGATTTTAAAATTGAAACCGACTAAGATTTTTATAGAACAAGTGATGGTAACTGTAGATGGCAGGAAACAACTATCAAGTCCTGTTAGCATAGTCATGACCTATTAGCACGGATATACCCGATGTCTAATAAAGGATTAGACAGTTTGCTTCGGAACCACAGGCCATTCGGTTTGATCCAAGTTTTTTCACCCCAAAATGTCAATCAAAAAAAAAACTTTTCAACTTTTTTATGGAATTTGAAATACTTGCGCATCTTTGATATTGTAAATATTCTCCAAAACAAATTAAATACCTTAATCATTTATGTACAATTATCCAAAACCAAGTAGGTGCTTCGAGGATCAAGTAGCTACTTTCACAAGTCAGTCAGCAGTCAGCAGTCAGGAGTCAGGAGTCAGGAGTCAGGAGTCAGGAGTCAGGAGTCAGGAGTCAATTTAACCGCCCAATGTAAACAGACCACACACCACGGGGCATTAAAAACATTAGTCAGTTCTACCGTTTTTAAACCGTTTTCGCTAGGTGCTATTGCACTGATAATTTGTATGTTGATATCGCTGCAATTTCAAGCACAGACAGATGACTGGTGTGCTACAGATGCACACAGAGTGATGCAGATGCAGCAGATACCCGATGGTGAAAACCAGCAACACGAAATGGAAATGTATTTAAACCAACGGTGCCATTGGTTGGAACAGGACCGGGCAAGCAGAGGTGGCGACCCCATTCTCAATATGGATTATTTCATTATCCCTGTTGTTTTTCATGTGGTTTACGATCCTTCAGTGCCAGCCACCAATATTCCTTTTGAAAGAATATTAAGCCAAATGAATGTGATGAATGATTTGATGAATGGAGGCCTTGCCAATCAACAAGATGCAAAGATTCAATTTTGCCTTGCACAGAATACAGGAAGTGATATGGTGGATTGGACCAATACGAATGAGAAAGGTGTGATGCGATATAACAACGCAGGACTTTCTGATCATGCTATGACTATTGCCGATGAAAATGCGCTGATGGCTGGAACGAATATACCTGACGCTTTTCCTTTTGAAAACTATATGCATGTCTGGGTGGTGAGTGAAATTGGTTGGTCTGGATCTGGAACAGTGATGGGCTATTCTCCTCAGCCTTTATCGGGTAACTCAAGTTCTGCAAGTGCCCTTGATGGAATTGTAATGCGCTATGATGCCACTGGCACACATGAAGATGACAATGAAAATGAATGGCCTTTTTTTTCCAATGTAAATCTTGGTAAAGTGATGGTGCATGAGATAGGACATTATTTTAATCTCTACCATGTATTTCACATGGGTTGTATGGGCATGAATGCACCAGGAGCAACAACAGATAATTGTGAGTCTTATGGAGATTTTATTTGTGATACGCCACCGCAATTGAATCCAAACGTTGCACAAGATTTTGTTTGCACAGAAGGCGCTATATTACCCAATAGCTGTAACGAAAATTATGATTGGACGGCCTATTTAGCCAGCCAAAATCATAACCATTTACAAACGGCTACCCCAACAAATGCGAAAGACTTTATAGCCAGTCACATGAACTATTCATCCGATGCTTGCAGGCATACTTTTTCTGCGGGGCAAGTGTTGCGGATGCACGCATACTTGACAA
>JAYSWI010000427.1:0-4251 GCA_043718125.1 Flavobacteriales bacterium | reverse complement strand
AGGTTTCGTAAGTGCCATCGCGCTTTGCCAAGTCTTTTGAGGCTGTTGCAGCGGCATAATAAATTGTCTCAAAAATTTCTTTGTTCAGTTGTTTTGCTTCTGCACTATCAAATGGAAAACGCATCAGTATAAATGCATCAGCTAAGCCCTGTATGCCAATTCCAATGGGCCTGTGGCGCATATTGCTCTTTTTTGTTTCGGGCACAGGGTAATAGTTGCCATCTATTATTTTGTTCAGATTGATGGTGAGTTGATAGGCCACTTCGAAAAGGCGGTGGTGGTCAAATTTTCCTTCTCTTACAAATTTTGGTAACGCTATTGAACCCAAGTTGCACACGGCTATTTCGTCTGCTGCGGTGTATTCAATTATTTCTGTACACAGGTTCGAGCTTTTTATGGTGCCCAAATGTTGTTGATTGCTTTTGCCATTTGCTGCATCCTTGTACAACATATAAGGTGTACCTGTTTCTATTTGTGATTCTAATATTTTGAACCACACATCTTGCGCTTGTATTGTTTGGCGGCCTTTTCCTTCTTGTTCGTATTTGGTGTAAAGCGCTTCGAATTTTTCGCCCCAAACATCTGAAAGCCCAGGGCATTCGTTTGGACACATCAAAGTCCAAGTGCCATTTTCTTTCACACGTTGCATGAACAAATCTGGAATCCAAAGTGCATAAAACAAATCACGTGCTCGCGATTCTTCCTTGCCGTGGTTCTTTTTCAGGTCCAAAAAGTCGAACACATCTGCGTGCCATGGCTCCAAATAAATGGCGAATGATCCTTTGCGTTTTCCACCGCCTTGATCCACATAGCGGGCCGTATCATTGAATACTTTGAGCATTGGCACTATGCCGTTGCTGGTGCCATTGGTTCCTTTTATGTAGGAGCCTTTTGCGCGTATGTTGTGTATGCTAAGGCCCACTCCACCGGCACTTTGGGATATAAGTGCGGTTTGTTTCAGTGTGTTGTAAATGCCATCAATGCTGTCGTCTTGCATTTGCAATAAGAAGCATGAGCTCATTTGTGGTTTTGGTGTGCCTGCATTAAATAGTGTTGGTGTAGCGTGTGTGAACCAACCTTCGCTCAGCATGTGGTAGGTTTTTATTGCCTCGTCCAAATCGGCTTTGTGAATGCCTATGGCTACCCGCATGAAGAGTTGTTGTGGTCTTTCGGCCACGCTTCCATTCAACTTCAGCATGTAGGATCGCTCCAAAGTTTTGAACCCAAAATAATCGAAATTAAAATCGCGATCGTAGATGATGGTACTATCTAACAAGGGTGCATTTTCCGATATTATTTTATGCACATCATCGGCCAACAGTCCTGCGTTTGCGCCCGTTTTTGGATCCAAGTAATGATAAAGATCGCTCATCACTTGGCTGAAACTTTTCTTGGTGTTTTTGTGCAGATTGCTCACTGCAATGCGACTTGCAAGCTGCGCATAGTCGGGATGTGTGGCGGCATTTGTGGCTGCAATTTCTGCCGCAAGGTTGTCCAACTCAATGGTAGTTACTCCATCATAAACACCTTCTATCACCTTCATGGCAATTTTTAAGGGGTCCACAATCGGGTTTAATCCGTAACAAAGTTTGCCTATGCGCGCTGTTATTTTATCGAACTTAACGGTCTCTTTGCGTCCGTCTCTTTTTATTACAAACATGCGGTTTTATTTTTTTTTAATATTGTAGTGAGTGGTCTAGGGAAAATTTTTGTCGCATTGTTGTTCCCTATTAAACAATGCTCCAAGAGTTAAGGTAAAAATCCACTGCTTATTTTATTGATTGAATAAAATGTGGAATTGTCAAAGCTTCAAAGTCACTTCATTTTTTCTTTGGATGAAGTAAATATTGTGACTGCAATAAACGTGTCGATGTCCTACTTATTCAAAATATCAACAGTCGATGTTTTGCATAATTTTGGGGTAGTTGTACACAATAAATTAAATTTTTCGTCAACCAAATTCCACCATCTGGGCTAGTGCAGCTTGACAATTGGTTGGCATTGTAATGACTTGAAGCAGTTGGTCTAAAAATCTTCTTCGAGCGAAAATGTCTGTTTGTCTTTGTCTGCCATCACTCCTGCTTTTTGATAATCGCCTACTCTTTTTTCAAAAAAGTTGGTTTTTCCTTGTAGCGAAATCATTTCCATAAAATCAAATGGATTTGGTTTGTTGTACACTTTTTCGTTGCCCAATTCTGCAAGCAAACGATCTGCAACAAATTCGATGTATTGCGCCATGAGGTCGCTGTTCATTCCAATCAATTTTGCTGGCAATGCGTCTATTATAAATTCCTTTTCTATTTCTACAGCATTTGTAATTATTTCTTTGATGCGCTCTTTGGGTAGTTTGTTTACAATATGGTCGTTGTAGAGCAAACATGCAAAGTCGCAGTGGAGGCCCTCATCGCGGCTTATCAGCTCATTGCTAAAACTAAGGCCTGGCATAAGGCCACGTTTTTTCAACCAAAAAATAGAACAAAACGAGCCACTGAAGAATATGCCTTCTACTGCCGCAAAGGCAACAAGCCGCTCTGCAAAACTGTCGCTTGATATCCAGCGCAAAGCCCAGTCAGCCTTCTTCTTTATGCAGTCCAAAGTGTCAACGGCCTTAAACAAATGGTTCTTGTCGGCTGTATCTTTTATATAGGTGTCTATCAAAAGCGAATAGGTTTCGCTGTGAATGTTTTCCATCATTATTTGAAAGCCGTAGAAAAATTTGGCTTCGGTGTATTGCACTTCGCGTACAAAATTTTCAGCTAAATTTTCATTCACTATGCCATCGCTTGCAGCGAAAAATGCCAAAACATGTTTTATGAAATGACGTTCGTCATCATTCAATTTGTTGTTCCAGTCAACAAGGTCAGCTTCAAGGTCTATTTCCTCGGCTGTCCAAAAGTTGGCTTGGCTTTTTTTGTAATAATGCCAGATATCGTGGTGCTCTATGGGGAAAAGCACAAAACGGCCTGGATTTTCTTTTAGTAATGGTTCTTCTTTTATCATTTTCTTTAGAAAACTTTATGTGATGATTTGCTTTGTGAACACTTCGCCAATTTGCTTCATTCGGCCTGTTTTTTTTGGTTTGATGGCTATATAAGTGGAAAAAAAACTTCCATTGAAGGAAGTAATTTTCATGTCTTACAGAAACTCAGTGCTTTATCTCTTTAAATATTCTTTCTATTTGACGTTGCCAAATGTGAACTGAAATTGGATGTGACTATTCAATAAAGAATTCACAATCGCAAATAGTTTTTCACATGACATCACGCGAGCTACGAGAAAGCAAAGCTGCGCTTGTTTTTATGACTATGCGATACCCTTTTGACAGTAATCAGAAGACAATTTGGCTGAACCCATCATAGAATTTGGTTTTGCATTTCGCCCGATGAATCAATTGTCTTTTAATATGTATTGTTTGGATCTAAAGCACCATGGCCCAAGGCACGTTTATTACCGTCCACAGAAGCCTTCAACTGTCGTAGTGTAGTAGCTTTCAGGGTTTTCAAACTTTCGTAATGATTGGCTGAAATAACTGAATTGTTTTCGATTTTCGATGGGCCTTCAATAATCCAATCGCTGGTTTGTTTTTTATCGAAACGGCAGGTGTTGCAAATCCATTCGTGCACTTCGCCATAAGGGTCTTTGCGGCCAGTTACTCGCAGCACTTCTTCGCCTTTGTACCACAGGCGCACATTGCCCGCGCACTTCGCACAGTCGCGGTGCGCATCCACAGGTTTGGTGTACCAAACGCGACTCTTGAAGCGGAATGTTTTATCTGTCAGTGCGCCCACAGGACATACATCTATCACGTTGCCGCTCATGTCATTCTCGATTACATTTTCTATATAAGTAGAAATTTCGCTGGTGTCGCCACGGCTGATTACACCGTGTACACGGCCATCTGTTATTTGGTCAGCCACTTTCACACAGCGGTAGCAGAGAATGCAACGGTTCATGTGCAACTGCACTTTTTCGCCAATATCAATTTTATCAAATTCTCTTCTTTCAAATTCGTAACGTGTGCCTTCCTTGCCATTTTGATATGCAAGGTTTTGCAAATCGCATTCACCTGCTTGGTCGCAAACGGGGCAATCCAATGGGTGATTGATGAGAAGAAATTCTACCACACCTGCGCGAGCTTCCAACAATTGTGGCGATGTGATGCCTTGCACTTCCATGCCGTCCATCACTGTTTGGCGGCACGATGGTACTGGCTTGGGCATTGGGCGCGGGTCTTTGTCGGAGCCTTTTGTA
>JAYSWI010000426.1:0-4257 GCA_043718125.1 Flavobacteriales bacterium | reverse complement strand
GAAGTGCTTGGAAAGCTGGATATACATGACTTGGAGCGATTGGTAGGTTCACTTTCAGGTGGGCAAAAACGCAGAATAGCTTTGGCCAAAGTGCTGATAGAAGAGCCGGATTTGGTGTTGTTGGACGAGCCTACCAACCACCTCGATTTGGAGATGATAGAATGGCTTGAAGAATTTCTATCGCAGAGCAACATGACCATCTTCATGATCACACACGACCGATATTTCTTAGAGAACATCACCGATGAAATATTGGAAATGGAGAACAAAGCATTGTATAAATACAAAGGAAATTTTTCCTATTACTTAGAGAAGAAAGCAGAGCGCGAGCAACTGGACAGTGTGGTGCGCGGCAAGGCCGAAATGCTATTCAAAAAAGAATTGGAATGGGCGCGAAAAATGCCACGAGCGCGCACAGTAAAAAGCAAATCGCGCATGGGTGATTTTTACGAATTGAAGGAGAGCCTTGTGCGCAACAACGATCCCGATGCGCTGGAATTAGAAATAAATATGAGCCGTATGGGCAGCAAAATTGTGGAACTGCACAAAGTAAAAAAGTCGTATGGCGATGTCAAAATTTTGGACGGCTTCGACTACATATTTAAGAACAAAGAAAAGATTGGAATAGTAGGCAGAAACGGCACCGGCAAAACCACTTTGCTAAACATGATAACCCAACAATTAGAACCAGATGGAGGCAAAGTAGTCGTAGGTGAAACCATCGTTTTCGGATATTTTAATCAACAGGGAATGCCATTGAAGAGTGGATTGCGCCTGCTGGAAGTGGTGCGCGAAATAGCTGACTTCATTCCACTCACTAAGGGAAAAACAATTACAGCTTCTCAAATGCTTGAGCGTTTTATGTTTCCAAAACACCAGCACAGCACCTTTGTAGAAAAGCTGAGTGGTGGCGAAAAAAAGCGTTTGCAATTGCTGATGGTGCTAATGAAAAATCCGAATTTTTTGATACTTGATGAGCCTACAAATGATCTCGATGTTTTTACGCTTGCAGCACTCGAAGACTACTTGCTTTATTACCCCGGCTGCCTTATCATAGTTAGCCATGACAGATATTTCCTTGACAAATTGGTGGACCACATGTTTGTGTTGGATGGCGAAGGAGTGGTGCGCGACATACTTGGCAATTATGATGCTTACCGCAGAATAGAAGAACAGCGTAGCACTCAAAAATCAGCGGAGAAAAGAGAAGAAGTGATAGAGAAAAAGGCATCAAAAAATGATGGCCCGAAAACAAAATTATCGTTCAAAGAAAAACACGAAATTGAACAAATAGACAAAGACTTACCTCGTTTAGAAGAAGAGAAAAAAATGTGGGAGGAAAAATTATCCAATAATATTTCGGACCACGAAGAACTGATGCAAGTGACGGAAAAACTTGAGTCAATAGTGAGCGAAATAGATCAGAAAAGTGCACGATGGCTGGAGCTGAGCGAATTCGAGTCTTAGTCCACTTTGCTGGTGACTACGCGTTTCCAAAGGGCATTCCAAAGTATGCTTACTTGTCCATCTTCAAATTCTGGTTGAACTTCGTGGCTCACCCATCGGCCATTCTCTTCTACTATTTTATAGTAAACAAAAAATGCCTTGTGCGCCTCTGTGTCGGTACTCCAACCACGGCCCCATTTGCACACGAAAAAATGCAATTCGCCATCTACTTCGCGCACCACGTATTTGCCTTGGCTAAACCATTTCAACACCTTTATTACATCTTGAGCAGGGTGATTGGTAAGCAGATGTTCATTGCGTTCGAAAGGCACCCAGATGGCCTCCGTTTCTTTTTGCAACACAGAATATTCGCATACCCATAATGTATCGCCTTTGGTAGCGATACCCGACCAAAGCCAGTTGTTGAAAATACTTGGAGTAGTATAAAGCTCTTCTACTTCTATCTTTTGTCGTTGCAATTCACTTGCTACATGTTGATGCACGGTGTACTTGTTTACCAACGTATAGCCCATGTACAAGAAGCTCCACAACACGCCCATCCACGCCCATTTTATTCTGTGTAAATTCACTTTTCGCATAAATAGGCAAACTATAAGGCAAATCATAAATGGCAAAGTCCAGAATGGATCCACCACGGATATGTTGTTGAATCCGACTAAAAAATGGGTGAATGGCAGAAACAACTGAGTGCCATAAGTGGTGCAGCAATCGAGCAATGTATGTGTAAAAAAACACAAATACCAGGTGATGTACCAGAGCTTAAAACTGAAACGCTTTTTGAAAATAATATGACACAACCATGCAAATGGAATGGCCAATACCAAATGAACAAACATGCTATGACTATGTCCACGATGTATTTGCAGTTTCACTATTTCATCAGAAAAAAGTGGATTAAGAAGAATGTCCAAATCCGGAATAGTGCCCGCTATAGCACCTATGAATTGACCCCAATTGCCAATTTTTTTTCCCAATGCAATTTCTCCAACTGCTGCACCAAGAACTATTTGTGATAATGAATCCAATGCTTAAAAATTTTTTGCGCGAAGAAAGTCATTCGCACTTCACCAATGCTTGATTCAAATTCACATTCTAAATTGCACCGCACAACAAAACAAAATTCCATTGGCACTGCATCACATAAACCCATCACAAAAACTGACGATTGATACTATTCAAAACATTGTTTCTACTGATCTAAAACTTGCATTGTCCGATGAAGCATCGAGTCGCATTGTGAAGTGCAGAGAATATCTTGACCAACATCTTCTCCAATCCACTACGCCTGTTTATGGTGTCAATACAGGTTTTGGTTCGTTGTGTAATGCTATAATTCCAAATGACGAATTGGTGCAACTACAAAAGAATTTATTGCTTTCTCACGCTTGTGGAATGGGCGAAGTAGTTCCTCCAGAAGTTGTAAGATTGATGTTGCTGTTGAAAGTGCAGGGCCTTAGTTATGGCCATAGTGGAGTTCAGCTAATCACCGTTCAGCGGCTCATTGATTTTTATAATCTCGAAATTCTACCCATCATCTACCAACAAGGATCACTTGGTGCTAGCGGAGATTTGGCACCACTAGCGCATCTCGCATTGCCGCTCATTGGCGAAGGCGAAGTTTATTTAAAGGGAGTAAAAATGGCCGCTGCAAACGCATTGCAGCAAGCGAATTTGCAACCAATAAATTTGAAGAGCAAAGAAGGTCTTGCCCTCATCAACGGCACACAATTTATGAGTGCTTATGCCGTCCATTGCCTTTTACAAGCTATGAATTTGCAAACCAAAAGCAACACCATAGCAGCAATGTCTATCGATGCTTATGACGCACGTCCAGAGCCATTCGATGATTTAATTCATGCCATCCGTCCGCATGGGCAAAGGGAAATTGCAACCCAAATACGCGAAATTTTAGCCACCAGCGAAATTCAAAAACAGAAAAAGGAACACGTTCAAGATCCGTACAGTTTTCGTTGTATTCCACAAGTGCATGGCGCAAGTATGGATACAATCAACTTTGTGAAGCAAGTAGTAGAAACTGAAATCAATTCTGTTACTGACAATCCCATCATTTTTCCAGGCGAACAAAAAATTATTTCAGGAGGTAATTTTCACGGTCAACCGCTTGCCTTGGTGTTAGATTTTCTTGCCATAGCATTGGCTGAATTCGGAAGTATTTCTGAAAGAAGGACATACAAACTTATAGGTGGCCAGCGCGCACTTCCGCCATATCTGGTGGCCGCTGCAGGTGTCAACAGCGGATTCATGATTGTGCAATACACTGCAGCAAGCATTGTGTCGCAAAACAAACAACTGTGCACACCCGCTAGTATCGATACCATTGACACCAGCAACGGACAAGAAGACCATGTGAGCATGGGTGCCAATGCAGCTACTAAATGTTTGCGTGTGGTGGAAAATCTAAAAAGTATTTTGGCCATTGAATTACTCACGGCTGCACAGGCATTGGATTTCAGAAGGCCACTCAAAAGTTCTATCGATGTGGAAGCACTGCATCACGAAGTAAGACTTCGCGTAAATTTTCTTGAAAAAGATAGATATATGCGCGATGCAATGATGAAAGTGAAGGCCTTAATTTAGAATGAAAGCCAAAACTATTTTTTTAGATGAAGGAGTTTTACGGCCAGAAAAAAATGGATGGTCATTCCCCCAAATAAAATTCAATTAGGCCTTCAGGTGCCGCAATTTCAACTTGCTTTTTTCTCCTGTCCACCTTCTTGAAAAAATCTGGATGAAGTGGCAATAATATCTCCTTTTTTTCTGCCATAATTA
>JAYSWI010000425.1:0-4267 GCA_043718125.1 Flavobacteriales bacterium | reverse complement strand
CGCTTTTCGCCAAGCGTTTAAGATGCCGGTTATGTTTTTTTGCTCATCCCAAAGACTGCTTACATGCAGAAAGTTTATTGGGAAATCATTCTTTTTTTCGAAAACAAATAATGAGGTATCCACCACATTGGGCACTGTAAAGTATTTGCCACGCAGTCCAAATTGGCGCATGGTGTTTCCTAAATCCTCGCTTACCGGACAAATGGCCGAAGCACTTTTCACAATAAATTTTGCGAAAGGTTTTAGAATTCTAGGTTGATCTTTTCTCGAAGAGGTATTGAAAATAGTAAAATGCTCTGTGATGATATATTTCAAATCATACTTTAAAAGAAGCCACCGTGCTTGCCAACTACTTTTCCAAATAACATTGGTGTGGACGATGTCAAAATGAAATTCGTTTTTGGCGCGAAGGTGTTTTATTCCCTTCATAAAGCCGCGCACCTTTCTTAGCCATCGGCAAGGGCCAATTTTGCAATACACAAAAGTGTGCCTTACGCCCGCTATAGTATCTTCCTCTATCTTAAAATTAGTGTCAACAGATTCCAAAAAAGTGACATACAAAACATGCACATTGTTCAATATTGAAATTGCCTCAGCATGGCGTTGCACAAAATTGCCCAGAGTGCTATGCGCCTTGCTCGGATACCAAGAAGAAAGGAAGAGAATATTGAGTTTTTTTGAAGACAAAAGGGAGTTATTTACGAAGGCAATTTTACCACTTTTACTATGTCTCCCCTAACGCCCTAATTATTTCCAAAAAAACTTGTTGCTACAAAATTGAAACTGGCTTTTATTTGCGCCCGCTTTAAAATGGTGGCCGTAGTTCAGCTGGTTAGAGCATCGGTTTGTGGTACCGAGGGTCGTGGGTTCGAATCCCATCGGCCACCCAAAATTAAAAAGCCCTGATTTTTTCAGGGCTTTTTCTATTTCAGTTCACTAGCAATCCCATTCACGTATAGCTCAAAAGCATTTGCTTCTTTTGCTTGTGCGCAACCGGAAAAACCATGGAGATCTTCGTACTTGATGGTTGCATTGTATTGTTGAAGAAACTCTTTCGCCAAAGGCAAATAGCTCCAATGCCACTTCTCTTCTTCATATCCGGTTCTGCCGTTTATTTTGTTGGTATAGGTCTGATAAAAGCCATAAGCAGCAGCGTTATTTACTAGCCATTCGTACATTTTTTTTCCTTCACCGCTTGCGAAGTATGAAAGTTCGACACTATTGAAATCCACATCAGTACCCCAGTGGTGGCGGCTTGTGCCGGGCATCGAACTGTATTTCATTATATCCTTTACTTTTTCAATATCCGTCCATCCTTTGTATTTCTCACGCTTCCATTTTTTCTCCCATATTCCTTTTTGATAATCAAAATTGCGGGTAGCAGAAATGATAAAAATATTTACGTTTTCACTTTTAGCGGCAGCATACATTTTCTTAAATGAATCATAAGCCACAGTGCGCATATAGATATTCTCTTTGTTGGTGTGGGCCATTTCGATTTTTGAAAAATCAACGTGTTTTGATGGAATAAATTTGCCGAGAAGATCATCCTTTGAAGTACCTTCCATAGTGCTGAATGAAATAAAAGAAAATGCAGCGATAAGCATTGAAAAGAGGATTGGAAATATTTTCATGTTGTAAATTTTTTGGGCGCAAAGCAATGATTATGCCTGCAAATGATACGCAAAAAGCATTGCGTTTTTTAAGACATTCGCTTTTTTTATTGAACATAATAAATTTCAATCACCACAGAATAGATCGACTTTCTAAGCTGAACTCAACATCTATATTTGACCGCTTGATAATTAAAACAACCATGTCAACAGAAATAGCCAAGAAGACAATGCACGGGTCAAAAACCAACGGACAACAAGCCAACAATGAGAGATTTAGCAAGGATACCTATATCAAATGGTACCGTGAAATGTTGCTCATGCGAAGGTTTGAAGAGAAATGCGGACACTTATATATACAACAAAAATTTGGAGGCTTTTGTCATTTGTACATAGGACAAGAAGCTGTTTTGAGTGGTATGATGGAAGCAATTCGACCAACTGATCGGGTGATAACGGCCTACCGCGATCATGCCCATCCATTGGTGATGGGGAGCGATCCCAAACGGGTAATGGCCGAGCTTTATGGCAAGTCCACCGGCCTTTCAAAAGGCAAAGGCGGCAGTATGCACATGTTCGATAAAGAAAGAAATCTTTTTGGTGGACACGGCATTGTGGGAGCGCAGATTCCGATGGGAGCGGGCATTGCCTTTGCCGATTGGTACCGTGGCGAAGACCATGTTACTGTTTGTTTCTTTGGCGATGGTGCCTCGCGTCAGGGTGCATTGCACGAGACGTTCAATATGGCCATGCTTTGGAAACTCCCTGTTATTTTCATTATCGAAAACAATAATTATGCAATGGGAACTAGCGTGGAGCGCACCTCCAATGTTACTGATCTGAGTTTGTTAGGTGCCTCTTACATGATGCCATCAGCCAATGTAGATGGGATGCGACCAGAAGCTGTTTGCGAAGCCATTGAGCGAGCTTGCGAAAGAGCACGTGCTGGCGAAGGCCCGACTTTATTGGACATTCAAACATACAGATACAAAGGCCATAGCATGAGCGATCCGCAGAAATATCGCTCCAAGGATGAAGTAGCGGAGTATCAGAATCAAGATCCGCTCGAGCATGTTTTGAAAATGATTCGCACCAACAAATGGATGAGTGAAGCTGAAATAGAAATGGTGGAGGAGGAGATAAAAAGCGTGGTAGATGAAAGCGTGAAATTCGCAGAAGAGTCGCCACTACCAGATCCGTCAGAGATATATAAAGATGTGTATAGCCAACAAGATTATCCTTATGTAAAGGACTAATCATTTGTTGAATGGGAGACTTGTTGATTTGATGATTGATTGAACAACTCAACAAATCCGCAGGTCAATAAATCATCAAATCAACAAGTCAACAAGTCAACATCCCGATAGCTATCGGGACAACAAATCAAAAAATCAACAAGTCAACAAATAAACAATGGCTGAAATAGATAGAATGCCCAAACTGAGCGATACCATGACGGAGGGTACAGTTGCGATATGGCACAAAAAAGTGGGCGATACCGTGAAGGTGGGAGAACTGCTAGCAGAGATAGAAACCGATAAGGCCACAATGGATTATGAATCGCCCTACAATGGGGTGTTGTTGCACATAGGCGTTGAAGCGGGCAAAACCGTTCCTATCAATCAATTGCTTGCTATAGTTGGTAAAGCGGGTGAAGACATTACTACGTTGTTGGCTGATACTTCAACTGCTAACAATGTTGCTGTAGTGGAAGCTCCCACCAAAACTCCCAGCGTAGTCAATGTTGAATCTAGCGTACCTATACTCATGGCGGATACAGAGCCTGTGCATGGCAATAATGGCAGGCTAAAAGCATCTCCACTTGCACGAAAAATTGCGAAGGACAAAGGCATTGATATTTCGAACGTAGCTGGCAGTGGCGATGGAGGTCGAATTGTAAAACGCGACATTGAATCGTTCGAACCATCCGCATCAAAAACACTTTTTGCCGCTCCGGTTTTTAGCGCCACAGGCACTGAAAAATATACTGAGGAAACCGTTTCTCAAATGCGTAAAACAATAGCGCGCAGACTTGCAGACAGTTTGTTTACGGCACCACATTTTTATCTTACCATGGATATTGACATGGGCAACGCAATGGCCGCGCGCCAAAGCATCAATGAGAAAGGCGATGTAAAAGTTTCTTTCAACGACATGGTGGTGAAAGCATCAGCAATGGCACTGCGCAAAAATCCGCGAGTGAATTCTTCATGGCTTGGTGAAAAAATTAGGTACAACGAACACATACATATTGGAGTAGCTGTTGCTGTTGAGGATGGCTTGTTGGTTCCTGTAGTCCGTTTTGCAAATGAAAAGGGGCTTGCCCAAATTGGTGCAGAAGTAAAAGCTTTTGCCGACAAGGCGAAAAACAAAAAGCTACAACCTTCGGACTGGGAAGGAAACACTTTTACAATTTCAAACCTGGGCATGTTTGGCATTGAAGAATTTACAGCCATTATCAATACCCCCGACTCGTGCATACTTGCTGTGGGTGCTATAAAGCAAGTGCCTGTTGTAAAGAACAATGAGGTGGTGCCCGGCAATGTGATGAAAGTCACCTTGAGTTGCGACCACCGTGTGGTGGACGGTGCAACGGGTGCAGCCTTTCTTCAAACATTAAAGAATTATCTTGAAAATCCTGTGATGATGTTGAT
>JAYSWI010000424.1:0-4268 GCA_043718125.1 Flavobacteriales bacterium | reverse complement strand
CGGCTATCAGCATATTTACCTCACTCTTTTTACGGCCACAAAACGAACAGGAAATTTCTTTCATATCAAAAAAATAAATTGAGTTCTCTTCTTCAGTTTGGATAGGTTGCAAATGATTCCTCTATAAATTGCTTTTCCGCGTTAGTCAACTTTACTAAATCCCTGATAGCTATCGGGACATTTACACTAGTAACCTTCGCCTTTATCAAAGGCGTCTGCCTTGAAAAATCTATTTTATTGAGGTGTACAAATGTAAGCCAATGGCATTCTTTAAGTGGTTCATGCCATGAGAGGGTTTTGTGTTTTATCCATTTGTGCGGTTACGGTTAGAGCGGGCATGAAGTTGCAAAACAAACCAATCCAATAGTTAACTAGGGTTGGCAACTTGGGCTATGACAGCAGTGTTATGTTTGCGCTTTCAATTCAACAAAAATTATTTCATTCAAAATGAAAAATATTATTCTTCTTTTTCTATTTTGCTTCATAGCGGCTGTTGAGGTGTCTGCACAAAATAAAAAAACCAAGTCGCTTCCAACCAATGTCTCCGGACAAATATCTCCCGCACCGCAAAAAGGGCATTTTATTTTACAGCATCATGGTCGGGCCGATACGGTTTTGGTGGCCGCTGATGGAACTTTCAAAATGGCTATTGAACAACAAGACGCTAACTACTACACAGTGGTGCTTGGCAAGCAGAGTTTAGGCATTTACCTTTTGCCAATGGACAATTTAGTAATGAAACTAAACGGAAATTTACCCTCTAACAATCCCGTATTTGAAGGTAGCAGTTCGGCTTATTGCACTTACCTCTTGCAACAAAAAGTGCATGATAAAACCAATGCGAATTTTGGCAGAATGGGAACGATGGACCCAAAAACTTTTATGCGCGAAATGGACTCTACTGAAAACGTGATGACCACATTGCTCGAAATAGAAAACGCAAAACATAAATTCATTTCACCATTTGTATCTGCTGAAAAAAGTGCCATTCAATATGCGCAAGCCAATGCCTATCTATTATACAAATACCAAAGCGAAGAGGCCAAAAAAACGGACTTGCCGGAAAAAATTGGTGTAAAAACTTACAGTGGAGATTTGAACAATGAGGCCATGCGTTACCACGATGCTTTCCAATCTTATGCTACCAATGTGGTGAATTACAACGCCAATTTGAAATATGTTTTGTCGGCCAATAAGGACTATGTTCATTATTGCGAATTAAAAATAGAAGAGGTTTGTTCCGGCATAAAATCACAGTTGAATCGCGATGTTGTTTTTCAAGGCGTGATGAATCAGATATTGCAAGATGCGGGTTCGCAAGACATTCGTGTGGCTGTTTCAAAATTTAATGCCTGCTGCACCAACGAGGAGCTAAAGGCCAAAGTGCGCATGATACAGTCGCAATACACCAGCCTTTATCCAGGCGAAGTAGCCCCCGATGCGGTCTGCTTTGATTCAACCGGGCAAACAATTCGATTGAGTGACTTACGTGGAAAGGTGGTTTACATAGACACTTGGGCCACATGGTGTGGGCCGTGCAAACGCGAAATTCCTGAACTGAAAAAATTGGAATCAGAATTTCATGGCAAGAATGTAGAATTTATTAGCATCTCAACGGATCAGAACATTGACACTTGGAAAAGCTTTATCAATAAACAAGAAATGTCGGGCAAGCAATTTCACCAAAGCGAAAAGGTTGAAGAATCTGTAAGCAAACTATATATGGTGAATAGCATCCCGCGCTTCATTATCATCAACGAAGAAGGAAAAATAGTGAGTGCAGATGCGCCAAGGCCAAGCAGCGGAGCGCAAGTACGAGACATACTGAATACCATACTCGCTGATTGAGCCGACACCTGATTGTATTCAATTTATAGACTATAATTATTAGAAATAAAACAATAACAATTCGCCAGAGGATTGAAATAATAAATGTTACGGACGCAATTAATAAATCGACTCCGGACAAATACAATTCCGCCACAAATCAACAAATCAATAAATAGATAAAATGTATCCCCCAGAATTAGTAACCCCCATGAGAGCTGACCTTAATAGTGTTGGCTTCACACAAATAACCACTCCTGAGGCTGTAGATGCAGCAGTGAACAGCGCAGGAACTGTATTGATTGTATTGAACTCCGTGTGTGGATGTGCAGCGGGCAGTATGCGCCCAGGTGTGAAACACGCCATCAGCACAGCTACTAAGCTTCCCGCCAAACTGACTTCAACCTTTGCAGGTGTGGACACCGAAGCTGTGATGCGTGTCCGCAAATACATGTTGCCCTACCCGCCCTCTTCTCCCGCAATTGCGCTTTTCAAAGATGGTAAATTGATGCACATGATCGAGCGTCATCACATAGAAGGTCGCACGGCTGAGATGATTGCTGACAACCTAAAAATGGCCTTTGAAGAATATTGTTAAGTCATGCCCAATTCTAAAAAAACCATTCTGATATAGGATGGTTTTTTTTATTGCTTTGCATTTAGTATGTGAAAACTCTTGCGAGTTGTTTATGACTTTTCTTTTGCTTTGTGGGCCATACATTATCATTGCTGATTCGCATCTATCGCAACCTGTTGGGAATAATTTATTTCATATATAAACTTTGGATTGGCCTTGTGTTTTGGATAACACTGCTGCTGATGTATCCGCTATTTTGGATTTTGCTGCAAAACAAAAAATGGTTTTCAGCCGCCTTTAAACTAAAATGTTTTTGGTCCAAGTTGTTTCAAGTTTTGCTTTTCTGTCCGGTGCGTGCCACATTTAAATCGAAGTTGCCCAATCCGCCATACATCATTGTTTCAAATCACAGTTCCTACTTGGATACTGTTTTTATGTACAGTGTTTTTTCGGATTATTTTCTTTTCATAGGAAAAGGCGAGCTTCTAAAATGGCCCTTGTTCCGGTTGTTTTTTAGAAAAATGGACATCCCTATTGAGCGCAACAATTCTGTAAAAGCATACAACGCGCTGCAAAAAGCTTATGATGCCATTGATAGAAAGGAGTGTGTGGCCATATACCCCGAAGGTACTATTCCTACCTCCGCTCCTCGCATGAAGGCGTTCAAAAATGGTGCGTTCAGGATGGCCATTGACAAGGGCGTGCCTATCGTACCCGTCACTTGGCGCAACAATTACAAAGTGATGTTGGAACCTTCAAAACTGTTTGCTTTTAGTTTGCCGCAGCGTATTGATGTGGTTATACATGAGGCCATAGCCCCCAATTTTTCCAACGAGAATGAATTGATAAATTTGCGAACACGTGTATTTGGTATCATTGATTCCGCCCTTGAAAAAACGGACTAGAGAACGGTTCCATAAAGACAAAAAAAACCAATAATTTGAAAAAACTCTCCA
This sequence comes from Flavobacteriales bacterium, assembly GCA_043718125.1. Taxonomy (GTDB): domain Bacteria; phylum Bacteroidota; class Bacteroidia; order Flavobacteriales_D; family Sanyastnellaceae; genus JANNVZ01. The sequence continues at coordinate 908 of JAYSWI010000424.1, read as the reverse complement.
TTCTAATACCCGCCTACAACGAAGAGAAAACAATTGTTGCCATTCTTAATAGTGTCGGAAATGTGAATCTAATTCATAATATTCAAAAGGAAATTATTGTTATCAATGATGCCTCAACCGATAATACCAAGGGCATCATGGAGGAATATCTTGCCACCCACACACATTTGAAAATCAACTTCATTTCGCAACCCATCAATCAGGGCAAAGGTGCTGCAATACACAAGGGAATAGAGCTTGCAACGGGTGATTACCTCATTGTGCAAGATGCCGATTTGGAATATGACCCTCAAGAATTCAACGATTTGCTCAAGCCTGTTTTCAAAGACAATGCGGACGTTGTTTATGGGTCTCGTTTTATGGGTGGTAATCCGCACCGTATTCTTTTTTTCTGGCACAGCATCGGCAACAAAATCCTGACTACCATCAGCAACATGTTCACCAACCTGAACCTTACAGACATGGAGACTTGTTACAAACTTATTCGCACCGACATTGCAAAAAACTTGTCGCTCAAAGAAAAACGTTTCGGATTTGAACCCGAGGTAACGGCCAAACTTTCGCGCATCAAGAATATTCGCATTTATGAAATAGGCATTAGTTATTACGGCCGCACTTATGCCGAGGGAAAAAAAATTGGTTGGAGGGATGGGTTTCGTGCATTGTGGTGCATTCTTAAATACAATGTATTCGCTAATCGAAAACAAAAACACTCCTAACCAAATCGCTTGGATTTGTTTTCTTCATTTCTAAAATACCGCAAACAAATTGAGCTGGCATTATTCACCATGCTGCTTTTTGTACCATTATTTTCTATATGGAGTTTAACTTTTTTTCCAACCTTAGATGGTCCTGGCCATATATACAATGGCGACATTCTGTGGCACCTCTGGTTTGGAAATGCAGAT
>JAYSWI010000423.1:0-4271 GCA_043718125.1 Flavobacteriales bacterium | reverse complement strand
CAGCGGGGTTCAATGTTTGGATTTAATGTTCTAGCTATAAACATTGGAATTCTTCGGATTTCATCATAGATACTTGTAAACTGCGAAAGAATCAGATTGCGAAATGAACAACCACGATTTCAATAAAAGGTAGAATTCCTACTCCTCTAATAATCAGTTGGCCTTTTTGCAATACTTCTCTGCCTCAACAAGCGAATATTTCTTTTCCAGGTCAACATCATTGAAGCCTTTGCTGCTTCCCCATGCGAAAAGTTTTTCAAAAAAAGGAAGCATTTTACTGTCCTTTATTTTGTCGTAGAAATATACCTCGTGCTCCTTTTCCTTCATGCCCATCTCATACAGCACCTTGTCATGCGCAGTTATTCCAATAGCATGGAAGTAATGAATCATTCTGAAATATTCGCATACGTTGCCACTCTCCAATCTGCCAGCAAAATAGAAAGGCATGAACCAACCAATGACATAACAACTGCCACCTATGATTTTGCCTATCACGTAAAACCTGAATTCATACCACTTTGATGGAGTAATGTTATACTGCTTCATTATTTCTAACACTTCATGCCGGTGGTTCCATTCGTCAAGTTCTATCTGATAAATGGCTGCTTTGTCTTCAGCGTTTTTAACTGATCCAGCATGGCCTTGGTATGCAAAGGAGGCTGCCTTTTCAGCAGAATAAGCTTTCTTCAATAAATCAATGAGGAGCTTGTGTGAGAGTTTTGAGGACACTATTTCTGATTATTTTTTTTATGAGCGAAATTTATTCTAATTCAATTTTCAAGTGCTTTGAAAGAGAATAATTGTCTAAGTTTTTCTTGCCAATAAAGCGCAGCAACTAAATGAAATTTACAAAAATGGAATCCAGCCATTGCTTCATACAGATGGAAAAATGAAACACTAAAAATATGTTTTCACAGCGAACTCAAACTGCTCAATAAATATTTTTTTGAAGGCTGAAATATTGTTCTGCTCATAAAAAATAAGCATTGCCTTTTTGTACTCAATTGAATCAACGGTTCTAAAAGAAATGGGACAAAACTTGTGATGCATAAGTACCGCATTGCTCACTATTCGGGCTGTGCGCTTGTTGCCATCTGCAAACGGCTGTATGTATGAAATAAGGACAAGGGCCAACAACGCTTGTTCGAACGCATTGTCTTTTTCATTGATTAGGTTACATACATCTGTCAATGCTTCTTTGATTAGAAATTCATTATCAAGTGGGGTGTAGTTGGTGCCAGAAATACCCACCCTTCTATTGCGAATATTCCTTGCCACATTCAAATCTTTGATGAGCATGCTATGCACATCTTCTATAGCCGATATTGCCATTGGCAACAGGTAGTTTGGATGTTGCAAAATAAAATCCAAAGTTGCTTTGTGGTTGAGGAGCATCACCGCTTCGTCTTATGTTTTTCCTGATGCCGTTTCATGCTCTCTCAGCAGGCGTTCGGTCTCTAATAGCGAGTAAGTATTGCCTTCAATTTGAGACGACTTCCAAGACAAATCAATTGCTAAACGTTCGAATTCACTTTTGTATTCTGCTTCACTTAAATCCGATTTGTTTTTTTCAAAAATATTTTGCAATCCTTCAAGAAATTTCATTTCTGTGGAGGTGAAAATGGAGACCAATGGCAATACTTCTGAAATGAGAGTTTGATTAAATCCAGAAATGATTTCTCTGTCGTCTATTTCATTTCTAAAATATTGGTCAGTGCTTATTGGTCGCAGCAACGAATAAACAGGACTCAAAAAATATACAGTGGATTTACCTTTTCCTTTTGTTGCGATAAGGCGGTCGGCTAACAGTTTTGAAATAGCTCTTTTTATTGTGGCATATCCTATAGACTTGTCTAGACTTTCATGAATAACTTTGGATGAGACAGGAGCTGTATGCCTGAGTAAATCAAGGATCAAATCTGATAAGTCTGCATTCAATTTTGCCATCACGGAATTATTTGTAGCTCACAATAATAGGAAATGTGGCTCACTAATGTTTTATTTTGAGCCAGAACGATTGACTGATTGAGCTGCAAGTGGCTTACCAAGTTTTTTGAACCAAAATGAATCCTTCTCTCAAAAAATTTGAATAGAAATAATCCATTGGGCTGTTGAAGTAAGTCAATTCCAGATTTGCAATTTTAGGCTAATGTGGAATTTTCCATATCACACTTTCACAAACCACCCCTTCAACGAATATCCTGTTCCCGTTATCACAAACAATCCGTTCAACACGTCCCTTACAAATCGCCAATACCAGCATGATTCTATTCTGCCACGCAGCACCTCATCATCGCTAGTGGCGGACACTACAAGTTGTTTCTTTCTTCCCGTGCTTTGGTTGAAGCGTGTAAGACTGATACCTGTAGTGTGCACTTTTTTCTTTCTCAGACCGTGTGCACGCATCAGCGCACTCAACGTTTTTGGTGTGAAATAACACAGATGCTCCGGATAACTGATGATGTTGTATTTGGCTCTGAGTAAAAACCGACTGAGCGCATTGAAGTTGGGTGTGGTGCAAAAAAACAAACCGCCTTTACGTATTTTATTTGATATGATTTGCATTTCTTGCATTGGATTATTGATGTGCTCAATCACCTCAATGGAAACGATGATGTCAAATTCCACTTGCGAAAAAGTGTCAGATGTAATGACTCCAAGGTGCATTTCAATTCCTTTCGATTGGCAAGCCTCTACTAGCTGAGGGCTGTACTCTGTGCCATACACTTGCCAGCCTCGTAGTTTGGCTTGGCTTAGAAAAAATCCATTGCCACATCCTACATCCAGCAGTGTGTTGTGGTGTCTATATGGTTCAAATTGATCTAGCCATTCGTTGTATCTCACAATGGTTATGGGCGATATAAAATCTGTTTTACCATAGTTGCGATAATAGTTTTCCAACGCTTGCATCATCGGAATTTCTTCGCAAAAAACTAGGCTGCATTTTTTGCATCGCACCAAAGGCACTGCTTCAAAACCACGAAGCGTTTTTAGTTCGGTGCTTTGGCACAACAGGCATTGGCTATGCAGATTTGATAAGTCCAAATGTTTTGTTTTTGTTCGAAACAAAAAAAGGGATAACACAGTGTCATCCCTGATAATTTCTTTTTCTCCCCCCCTAAATCCTCAATCATAAATCGTAAATCATCAATCGTAAATCATAAATCATAAATTCCTTCTTACTCCACCACAAAATCCTTGTCGTCCAACTTAGGATTTATTTTCATCTCGTTGTAAGAAAATTCCATCATTTGTCCACCTTGATTGATCGACATTTTCTTCACATACTTCACACCTTCTTGGGTTCCATACTCGTTGTACAATGTTTCTACAAGCATGGCCTCTTCTCCCTCGCCCATTACCTTATTGCTTTTCACACGCAGCTTTGTTGCAATACTGAAATAATCCGTGCTCACTTCGCCATTTGTTTTCTTTAATTCTATCACATAAACATCTTCGCCATTCACTCTGTCGATACCAACGAGGGTGGGCGTTATTCCATATTGGGCGTATCTCAACTCGCCTATCAAGTCGCATTGCATTTTATTTTCGAGCACATCGCCAGGCTCCATTGCAGACTTCTGACCCATTTGATACATGTTGCCTTTGGTACCGTCAAACACATTTTTCATTGCTTCCATTCCTGCCATGTTCACAGTCATTCTTAGTTTCGCATTGTCCTTCATTTTTATGTTCACATCCATGCTCATCGGCCCCATTGCCAACTTGCCTGTTTGTTCAAATGATTTCACTTTTGTCAGCACATCGGCACCCCCCATTGCATTGATGAAATTGTTTAACACATCATTTGCCGTCATGCCCACCGGTGCTGCCTTGATGGCGCTAAAAGTGGAACCATCGTAGTTCAGCATTTCCACTTTTCCATTCGCAGCGAACTGCGCAAGCTTCGGTAGTATTGTGCTGTTGCCAACTATGGTGATGTTGCAATTGGAGGGCTTGATAACACGCTTGGCCATAGCCTGCACATCGGCAGCAGTAACTGCATTTAATTTTTGCAAATAAGTTTGGTAGAAATCTTTTGGCAAATGATACTTTTCAATATTCAAAGCAAAATTGGCGATGGTTTGAGGGCGTTCCAACGAACGTGCAAAGTTGCCGGTCATAATGTTTTTCATAGTCAGCATTGTGCTGTCGGCAATAGGCTCGGTGATGAGGCGTTCCATTTCATAAATGAACTGCACAATAGCGCTATCCGTCACCTCATTGCGCACACTTGCTCCTGCGCTAAAAGTTCCGACCACTTCATCAGG
>JAYSWI010000422.1:0-4271 GCA_043718125.1 Flavobacteriales bacterium | reverse complement strand
TGGCCTATCACAACGGCCCTGTTAACAATGAAATTGCCAATGTTTCTTACATCAAAAATTGTGATTTCGAAACCAACGAAGAACATCATTTTGATGTGAATGAGCATGGCTCATTTGTAACACTTTGGGATGTGAATGGGGTGCGAATAAATGGCAACAGGTTCCGAAATATCATAGCACCCACACCCAACTATCCGCTAGACAGAGGTGCTGGAATAGTCAGCGCTATGGCCACATATATCATTGAAGATCATTGCACCAATACCAATGCAAACTGCACAGGTGGCACGGTCATCAGAAACGAATTTTCAGGATTAAAATTCGCTATTCGCAGCAACGGCCCCGCCACTTTTAATCCACTCATTATAGACCATGTAAAGTTTAAGAACAACTACAGAGCAGTCTATTTGAGCGGATTTGGCAACCCAACAATTACCCGCAACGATTTTGACTGGACAATTCTAACCTCTAACCTAACGTATGGTTTATACCTCAATAATTGTACGGGCTACGAGGTGGAAGAAAACACATTTAATGGTGGCGATATTCAAAACGAAACAGGAGTTATTATTCGCAATTCAGGGGAAGAAAACAACGTGATCTACAAAAACACATTTACAAATCTAAATTCTGCTACCACTATCACCGGAGTTAATGATCTGGTTGGCGAGTCTGGCTTCACGGGTTTGCAGATATGGTGTAATGATTATCGATTGGAAAACGATGTGGACAGCGACAACAACTACGACATTTTCCTTGGAGCTAATGCCAGCATTGCGGACTACCAAGGGGATTCCGAAAACAACAAGCCCGCAGGTAACCGCTTTTGGGCACCAGCAGCTATGGATGATATGAGCGAAATAAACTTGACCACCAATGCTCCCGTTTCATCTTATGAATACATCACCCACGACCCTTTGCTAAGTCCAGAAACATACCCCATAGACCACAGCAGCGAAGTGGGGATTTTGATTAGTCCAGGAAGCGTGTACGATCCAACTTCCTGTCCATCCAATTTGAGCAAAGGCAAAGTGAAGGCCACCGTAAAGTCACTTATGGTGAGCAATCACACTACCCATTCACAACTAAAAACGGTTTACAATGCATACATCAACAATGGCGATGGTTTGGATTTGGCTGCTCTAATCAATGAACCATCAATAAGTGCAGTAGCCGTACGAACCGCTCTTATGGCCGCATCGCCCAAAGTATCGGACCAATTGATGTTGGATGCCATGCACCGCACTCCGGCCCTCACAGGTTGGCAGATGGCGCAGGTGCTTGTAGCCAATTCGCCTTTGCGCACTTCCGTATTAGAAGAAATGAAACGTATGAATTATCATACCTTCTATGAGCAATTGGTTGAGAATATTCAGAATGGAACCGTCAATACCAAAAACACAATGGAGATGGACTTTGCTTGGTATGGAGCATCGAAAGGACAAGAGCAAGCAGATCTGAAACGCTTGGTAATGGCAGAAGATGAAACAACAGATCGTTGGGCAGAGTTAAGTGCCTTAAATGCCGAACACTCCTACTTCTTGACCGATGCGGAAATGATGGCTTATTATTACGATAAAGGCGACCTTCTTTCCGCAAACGCAATTGCCCAAAATGCTGATCCATTGGATGCACAAATTGCAATGGTGGCAACATCCAATACTATCAGAAATGAAGGATTAAATGCGACAGGCCTCACTCCATCGCAAGTGACTTTATTGGAGAATATTGCTTACACCGAAAAACTATCTGCTTGCACTGCCGCAGGTATATTGGAGTTTTGGAACATTGCTCCTTATGATGAGCCAATAGAAGAACCTATGGGCCAATTGCGCTCTATTAAAATAAAGCACGAAAATGTTGAACTCGATTGGATTTCAATATTGCCCAATCCCACAAGCGACTTGTGCCACTTGATATTTAAACTACCCTATGGTTGCGAAAAAGCAGTGATGCAAATAATAGATCCAATGGGAAGAATAATTGAGTCCAAAGACATAACAGCCACAGCAGGCTTGGTAGAATACGATACTAAAACACTTGCAAATGGCCTATACAATGTGCAACTTACAGTGGACAATATTGACTTTGGAACCGCATCAATGATTGTTCAACACTAATGCCCATGCGTTCAAAAGCAATCATACAAATTTTTATTTTGACTACCACCCTTCTGCACGGCAGAAGGGTGGTAGCTCAAAATTGGGAGCACCATTACGATTACAATGAGCTATACAATATTGGCTACTCTATTGCCAAAACAGATTATGGTTACATCACACTATCCAACACCAACGACTTAATAGATATATGGGATTATGATTTGATGATAATGGGAATAGATGAAGAAGGCAATCAACTTTTTCAGAAGGGATATACTTTGGATAGCTTGGACTTTGCAAATCTGAATAATCATAATATGATAGCATCGAATGATGGAAATTATTTGGCTGCAATTTTTATAACCTTTATTGGTGGTCCAGATCAAATTGAATCTTATGCTACCATATTAAAATTCAACTCAGATGGTGACACACTTTGGACCAAAACGAACTCAACTGAACTTTTAGGCAACTACGATGCGGGTTCTATTACGCAAGGAAATGATGGTTCAATTTACTTATGTGGCAGTCACATAAATATCAACGACAACATACTTTCCAGGGGCTTCATTATGAAAACAGATGCAGAAGGCAATTACGATTGGCACATTGAAGTTGGCACCGATTATAATACACAACTTCGAGATATAAAAGTTTACGGTGATACCCTCTACGCAGTTGGTAAATATGTGGAGGAACACTCCATTTTTGATCCAGCGCGACAACAATTTATTGTGAAGTGCAGCACAAACGGCACAGTTTATTGGACCAAATATGTGGATACTATTCTTGACAATGGCCTTGATTGGCAAGCCGAAACGTGTTTACTGAAAGCCAATGGCAATTTGCTTGTTGGAGCAGGATATACAAGCAGCGCAAATGACCACAGCAACCAACCCATGGTAATGGAATTGGACAACGAAACGGGAGATGTGCTATGGAAAAAAGGGTTTGGATCCAGTGGCAGCTTTAATCGTATAGATCAAATGAAATTGTTAACCGATGGAAACTATGTGGCCACAGGTCAAATGTTTGTTTGGGAGTCAGGGGCTGAAAGTGACATTGCACCATTCGTTTTAAAATTTACTCCAACAGGTGATAGCTTATGGATGCGCACCATCATTCCAACATGGTTCGAATCAGATGGTTTTCCAGGAGCTAAAGCCACCTTGCCCGACTTTGTGATAAACGATGATGGCGGCATCACAGCCATTGGCCAACTAGACCACTACTCAGGCGATGGCCCACAAAGTGGATGGATACAAGACACCTACATGGTGCGTTTGGACAGCATGGGATGCCTAGTACCCGGTTGCGACACGCTTGTAAATGTTGCAGAAAACAGCATCGAAAAATTGGCTGTTGGCCTTTATCCCAACCCTGCAACCGATATTTTAAACATCCATTTCGAAAATGCACAACAACATCAAAGCAGCACTTTTGAGATTTATGATTTAAGTGGAAAAATGGTCAAAACTTGGCAAACCAATTTGGCATCAGCCACCATTCAATTGAATATTGAAGATATGCCTTATGGTTCTTATCTGCTGCGGGTGTTGAATGAAACGGGGCAGTTTTTACAAGAGAAATTTGTTGTAATGAAATAATACTTTTGGAGAAATGAGAAAATCCAAAATCAAACTAGCACATCTGACATTGGTCATTTTTTTATCTATTAATTCTTTTGAAATATTTGGTCAAAACGAATACTTCGAAGGAAATCCAATTTGGGGTATTTTAGGATTATGGTCTATTGATGATTGGATTGTTGATTCAGATACAATCATCAATAATTTGAGCTACAAAAGGTTTCATGGTGGCAACCCCAATTGTTCCGAAGAATTTTTTTCTGACTTCTTCAATGCTTTTTGTTATGTGCGCTCTGGCGGAAATGACTTTCTATGGTACAATACACAAACCAATCAAGACGAACTTGTTTATCGGTTTGAAGGTGAAATTGGCGACACATTGTTGCTACATCCAAAATTGAAATACGAACTTGGCGAAGCCCCGGAAGTGGATACACTGCACTTTGTGATAGACAACATTGATAGCGTGTTCATTGGATTTGATTATCGCAAAATTTATCATTGCGGATTGGAATGGTGCCAAAATCAAAGTTACATTTTCGAAGGCATTGGAAACAATGCAGGGCCTTTTGGAAGGATG
>JAYSWI010000421.1:0-1501 GCA_043718125.1 Flavobacteriales bacterium | reverse complement strand
TTGTTTATTTGCAAAAAATTCTTATATGATAGAAGCCACCGGCATTACAAAAACTTACGGAAACTTGCAGGTGCTAAAAGGCGTGGATGTAAGGATAGAGAAAGGCGAAGTAGTGAGCATTGTTGGTGCTAGTGGTGCAGGCAAAAGCACATTGCTCCACATCATTGGCACGTTGGATAAAGCGGATAAAGGGAAGCTCCATTTCATGCAGCACGAGTTGACAACTATGCACAACAATCAGTTGGCACAGTTTAGAAACAAACACATCGGTTTTATTTTTCAATTTCATAATCTATTACCGGAGTTTACTGCACTGGAAAATGTTTGTATTCCTGCTTTCATAGCAAAAAAAACAAAAGCACAAGCTGAGGAAAGAGCCAAGGAGTTGCTTTCATTTCTTGGGCTTATTGAAAGAATAGATCACAAACCAAATGAACTAAGTGGTGGAGAACAACAGCGTGTGGCGGTTGCAAGGGCATTGATGAACAACCCCGATGTGGTGCTGGCCGATGAGCCAAGTGGAAATCTCGATTCAAACAATGCCCGCGAATTGCACAAGCTTTTTTTCGACTTGCGCGAAAAATTTAATCAAACATTTGTCATCGTAACGCACAATGAAGAATTGGCCCGTATGGCCGATCGCACTTTGGTTATGAAAGACGGCAAACTTTGAAAACCGTAAAAAGAACCAAAAAATTTGCAGGTGCAATAGTGTCTTTTTAGGCACTATTCCAAGCAGCATATTTCACGAAAGAAACGATTCTAATTTCTCCCTAAATAATGGGTAGCTATTTAAGTTGCCATGTTTTCCACCAACAAGCGTTGTCATTGCAACATCTTTTCCCAATGCTTGTGCGTGTCGGAATAAATTTAGTGCAGATTGATATGGAACAATGATGTCCTTGGTGCCATGAAAAATGTGAATGGCACAATCAACATGTTTCAAATAAACATCTGATGGAAAACGAAATCTTAATAAGTAACTAACCGGAAAAAATGGCAAATACCATTTGGCCAAAGACACAAAGTTGAAGAATGGAGTTTCCAAAATCAGTCCATCTGCACTTCTGCGCGAGGCGAGCCTTGTGGCAAATCCGGTTCCTAACGATCGGCCATAAATTATTTTTTTCTTACCATCATACCGCGCAGAAATAAAGTCGAAACAAAACTCATTGTCGCGGTGCATTATAGCTTCTGTCCTTAGCCCTCTGCTGCGTCCATACTTTCTATAATCGAGCACAAAAACATCATATCCAAACACGCTTATTTCCTCTGCCATGAACTGCCAGCGCTTTAAACTACCGGTGTTGCCGTGCAGATAAAACACAATACCTTTTGGATTATGAATTTTTAGCAGCAAGCCGTGTATATATCCGTTGTTTGGTGTTTCGATCATGAACTCTTCTGATGCAGTGGACAGTTTTGATTCGAACTTATCGCTTGGAAGTGTTGGAACAAAAATGAATTTTTCTTGAATGAAAAAATAGACCACACATACTCC
>JAYSWI010000043.1:0-2793 GCA_043718125.1 Flavobacteriales bacterium | reverse complement strand
AACTTAGCTGTTTCTCAGTATGGCATACAAGAAGGAATAATCGCATTAAGGCAAGGTAATGATGCAGGTGTTCTTGATGATGTTACTGCCCCAGCAGGAAATCTCTTCACCCACACCGATTGGGGAATTAATGAGCCATTTACTGACTATTTTATTTGTCCTGATGGAGATTGTGCGCTTGTCATTTATGAGCATCACGACCCTACAAGTTCTTGGTCTGTTGTTCCTATTCAGATTGACGATGAATTGGTAGAACTTTCACCCAATAACCCACTATTCACCACACGTCAAGCTGCATGCCCTGTGGGTCACGGCATCGTTCACACGCCAACACATTTGCATTCACTTGTCTTGGTAAAACGTTTGGAAATAGAGGCTATAAAGGGAGAATTGGAAGGATTGATAGACGGTGGAAATACTGCAAGCGTGCAATCTTTCGTAAGCAATGCAAACAACAGCAGCGCAAGCATTCGTTCAAATCTTCTTCCACTCACGCCTTATCTGAGTGATGATGTGTTACATGATTTGATAGCGCGACAACCAGCCATGAATCCTTGGCACTTGTGTGAAATTCTCATTGCATGTTCGCCACTGAGTCCTGTCATTTTTGATGAGGCGGACAACAGCAACCTACTATCAGAATTTCTTTTTGGTTTGCTTACAGCTTATCAAAGCGGAACGAATGGCCTTGTTTCCAAAGAGACAGAGTTGAAACAACGCGAACTCGAAAAAGCAATTGCACTTAGTAGTTTCATTCGCACCCGAATTTCAGAAGATGACGAAAACTACTTTTTGGAAGAGGTAAAAGAGCTGATGACGGGCGATGAAATAAACCGCGAAATCAAGAAGAAAGTGGCTATATACAGGCAAGAGAATAATCAGGCAGACGCAAGTGCATTGCTTGCAGATTATGATGAAGACCCAACGACTGATGTTTGGAAACAGGTGATGACTGTGCTGTTGAGTATTGATGCAGCAGGTGGTTATGGAGCGGCTACTTCAAGCCACATTGCAACTTTAGAAACACTTGCATTTGCAGGCAAAGAAGGAAGTCATCATGCCAGTGCGTTGGTTGAAATTCTGACAGGTGTTCAGCCCGATGAAGAACTCAATCTGCCAAATGGCGGACTGAAATCACTGAAAGTAAAAAACATGGTTCGCAGACCTTCTTTGGTGGGTGTTTATCCAAATCCCGCGCAAGGCGAGTTCTATATCACTTATGTTTTACCTACAGACCGCGAGAGTGCCTTCATTCGCATTTTTGACTTGCAGGGCAAACTTGTGCAAAGCGAAAACGTAACTTCTGGTTATGGCATTTTGAGCCTCAATGCAAAACAATTTGCTGCGGGCAGCTACGTGTTTGAATTGGAACTCAACGGCCAGAAAGTGGCTTCTGAGAAATTCCAAATCGTTGAATAGAATTTAGAAACAAGAACCATCCCTTCTGCCCATGGCAGAAGGGTGGTTTCTTAAAATTTTCAAACAATGAAAATCTATTCGACACTTGGAATGATGTTGCTGACTCTGGTTGTACATGCTCAGACATTCAATAAAAGATTTGGTGGAGAGCTAAATACTGACAATGCCATCAACTGCCGTTCAGCTTGTATTTTGAATGATACAATTTATGTGTATTTGCCCGAACGTACTTCTGACGAAGCACCAGACGGTTATTACAGTTGGAAAAATGGCTTTTACAAGATTGATTTAAATGGAAACTTAGTTAGCTATCAATTACACGGAGGTTATCCGGAATGGACTTATTACGGATGGGCAGATTGTATGCAACCATCCAGCGAGAATACATTAGCTGCATTCAGTTGGTACTCAAACGAAACATTGGATACCATTTTTTATGGCCGCATTCAGCAATTTGATACTGAAGGAAATATTCTGTGGGAAAAACTTTATGGTGACAGCATTCATGGCCACACATTCGAGCAAGGTAAAAAGACATCCGATGGCGGATTGATTGCAATTGGTTCAGCAGAGTTAGTTGAAGGCTTTCCAAAATTTTATGTTGTAAAAACAGATAGCGAAGGCAATGAAGAATGGCACAAGTATCTGGGCTATGGCAATATTTATCGCCATGGTATTTGGGTCAATGAATTATTAGACAGCTCGGGTTATGTTGTTTCTGGGTTTGAAGATGACACCGCTTATGACCCAGTGGGAATTGTCTTTGTTCTTGACACACTTGGAAATATTACCGATTGGGAGAAGTATGAGGATTGGGGAAATTATGACCAGCAAAGCGCAGAGGCAATTCTTCCTTGTGTTGAAGGAGGGTATGTTTTCTCTACGCAATACAATGTTGAAGAAATTGGTTCGTGGGATTACACGGAAATTCCCCAGCTTGTAAAAATAGATGATAGTCTTGACACCCTTTGGACTTGCAACTTATTAACTGAACCTAACGCTTCGGCATCAGCCCAAGTCATTTATGAAACAATATTAGGGGAGTTTGTTATCACAGGTAAAAAAAGCACTGCCCTTGGAACAAATGCTGGACATATTTCAAAAGTAAGTTCAAGTGGGGAATTACTCTGGCACCGTGTATATCGCTATGCAGAGTTTGGAGATAACTTACTATTTGATATTGACCCCATGCCCAACGGAGGATTTTTATGCACCGGCTGGATGAACGGAATTCCCTTTTTGGGCGACAGCATACCCGACCAAGATGCGTGGCTTCTTGCTGTTGACAGCATGGGCTGCCTTGTTCCAGGTTGTGACACCTTGGACAATGCCATTTCTGAAATCAACCCCATTGAGTTTTTAGTTTATCCCAAT
>JAYSWI010000420.1:0-4311 GCA_043718125.1 Flavobacteriales bacterium | reverse complement strand
TCTGAACCAGACTCGCGACTCTAAAGACAGACACATTACATCAGTCGAATTGATTTCTATTTTATTCACACAAGTTTTTGATATGTCTTCCACCACCTGTCAGGCATTTCTTCATTGGTTGCCAATTGATATTCTTCATAAGTGCATGGCACCAAATGATGGCGTTCATATTTTACTTCTTGACCAATAGGGTAGGGGACATCCATCCACCAACGGTCGCTTTTGTTGCTTTTGTAAAAAACGATTTCGCTGCCATGTTCGCTCATTGGAACTATATATTTAAAATATTCTGAATAGTCGCCAATGGGATAATCGGATTTGCGGTGCAGCATTCCTTCCAATAAGCACCAAATCATTTGAGCAATGAGATGTGCAGTTTGTCCATTTCTATCCAACGAAGGATTGTATTCATAGAAACCCACACTGGAAAGTTTGTCGCTCATTCCTGCATAGCGGCACAATTGAGCGGCCTGATCGCCATAAAATCCATTTGGTCCGGCATAGCCATTGCCGGGTGCTTCACTTTGTCTGATGGATGCAACATCAATAGATAGGATGTCGGCATTTCGTATGATTGGCTCTGTGCGATGCAAATGCGGTTGCATTTCTCCAAGTCGCCATGTGTCGAAATACATATTGCCCATCAAAGTAAGTAGGGATGGATCTGTCAAGTAACGTTGGTGGCCAATGTTGCTATAATTGAAAAGGTAATTGGGTTTATGAAGAATGATTTTGTTTAGATAGGTCTTGGAATTGATTTGCGCTTCACTTTTTCCAAAGTCAAGTTGATAGTCAATGGTGACTAGATTCACTGTTTGCTCTAAATGTTCATAAGCCTGGTAATTGGGGTAGGTGAGATCTTGCGATCCTCCAATGATGATTGGAAGAATATTTTTGCGCAATAGGTACTGACAAGTTTGATTGAGGGCGTAATAGGTATCACTGATTTCATTACCAGATTCAATATTTCCTAGGTCGATGATTTCAATTTTTTCATCAAATGAGAAGAGGCTGTATAATTTTTGACGCACCACATCAGGGCCTTCTGCACATCCGACATTGGAATTTGAGAGGCGATCTTCTTTTACACCAATGATGGCTGCTTGTTTACCTTCTAGCTCTTCCAGCTCGCCTGTAAAAAAAGTAACTGTTGCGCACAATTGATTGTCGCTAACGCCTTCGTTTGAGAACTGATCTTTTGACAAAAATTTAAAAAAAACTGAAATATCCATGAGCGCAATTTCAGTTTTTCAATTTCAGTTTTGCTTCAATTTGTTTGGAGTTGTTGAAAAGGCTTTGTTGAATTTGAAACTATTGTTTCACAGGGATTTATTTTTTCTTAGGTGCTGCCTTTTTTGCTGTGGATTTTTTTACCGATGCTTTGCGGGCTGCTGCTTTGGCGAGTGCTGCTTTTTTCTTTGGCGAAGGATTGGCCTCTTGCTCTTCGATTGCTGCCAATACATCTGCCAACGAAATTGTTTTTGGATCACTTCCTTTGGGCAGTTTGTAATTTTCTTTTTCTTTCTTTATGTATGGGCCAAATCGACCTTGGATGACTTGAATTTCAGGATGTTCTTCAAATTTTTGAAGCAGTGCGGCAGCAACACTTTCAATTTTGTCGGTAATGAGTTGAATAGCACGTTGGAGATCGATTGTAAAAGGGTCGTCACCTTCTTTCACTTTCAAGCTGGTGTATGTGTTTCCCCATTTGATGAATGGACCGAAACGGCCGAGGCCAGCACTCACAGCCACTTCTTGATACTCGCCTAAGTGGCGTGGCATTTCGAAAAGTTTCATGGCTTCTTCCAAAGTGATATTGCCAATACTTTGGCCTGCACGAAGTGATGCGAATTTTTTGTCCTCGTCATCCACTGCGCCCAATTGTACTACCGGACCAAAACGTGCGATGCGCACAATGACGGTTTTTCCAGAAACAGGATCCTTGCCCAATTCTCTTTCGCCTGTTTGGCGCTGAGCGGTAACTAATGTTTCTTCTACATTTTGATGAAATGGTGTATAAAACTTTTTCATCATTTCTTGCCATTGCAACTTGCCTTCGGCTATTTCATCAAATTCTTGTTCAACACTTGCCGTAAATTGATAGTCTAAAATTTTTGGAAATTGCTCAACCAGAAAATCATTGACAACCATACCAATATCCGTTGGAAATAATTTCGATTTTTCTGCTCCGGTATTCTCGCTTTTCTTTTCAGAAAAAATGACACCACCTTTCAATGTGAGCACTTCAAAACCGCGCGCTACTCCTTCTTTATCTTTCTTCTCTATGTATTCTCTATTTTGAATAGTGGAAATAGTGGGTGCATAAGTAGAAGGCCGGCCAATGCCTAATTCTTCCATTCGTTTTACGAGCATGGCTTCGGAATAGCGTGACGGCTTTTGTGTGTATCGCTGTGTGCCTATCATATCGAGCAAATTCAAGTTTTGGCCAACTGTAAGCGGTGGCAACATTCCGCTACCGCCCTCTTCGTTTTCATCCTCATCATGGCTTTCGATATACACTTTCAAAAAACCATCAAACTTGATTACCTCACCTTTTGCCTGAAGCACATCCTGCATTGGGTCTTTAGCACCTGACTCAGTAATGCTCACCGTTGCCGTAGTTTTTTCCAATTCAGCATCGGCCATTTGTGATGCAATGGAGCGTTTCCAAATCAATTCGTACAAACGCTCTTCGTCCCGTTCGCTACTAATGTTTGATATTGCAAAATCAGTAGGGCGAATGGCTTCGTGGGCTTCTTGTGCGCCTTTGTTTTTGTTGGTAAATTGGCGTGTGTTAGAATACTTCGTACCAAAGGATTTAACGATTTCTGTTTTGGCAGCATCCAAAGCAAAATCAGAGAGGTTCACGCTATCCGTTCTCATATAAGTAATCTTGCCACTCTCGTATAGCTTCTGCGCGATGACCATGGTGCGACTCACGCTATAGCCCAACTTTCTGCTTGCTTCTTGCTGCAAGGTTGAAGTGGTGAAAGGTGCGGCAGGCGTTCTTTTTGCTGGCTTTGTTTCTATTGCAGCAATGCGAAAATCAGCGCCAATACATTTGTTGAGAAATGCATTTGCGTCAATGGAACCTGATAATTTTCTGGCCAAATCGGCTTTCAACATTGCGGTTCCCAAATCAAAATTGCCACGAATATTAAAGAAAGAAGTGGCTGCAAATTTTTCTATTTCACGCTCGCGCTCTACTATAATACGCACAGCTACACTCTGCACTCTGCCTGCGCTCAATCCGCCTTTTACTTTTTTCCAAAGCACGGGCGAAAGTTCGAAACCAACTATACGATCAAGCACTCTTCGGGCTTGTTGTGCATTGACCAAATCAATATCAATGGTTCGTGGATTTTCAATTGCTTTTTGAATTGCTTTCTTGGTTATTTCATGGAAAACAATTCGCTTGGTGGTTTTGATATCCAAGTTCAATGCCTCGGCAAGGTGCCACGAAATGGCTTCTCCCTCGCGGTCCTCATCCGTTGCCAGCCAAACATGTTCTGCTTTGCTTGCCAATTTTTTCAATTCGTTTACTACATCATGCTTGTCGGCAGAGACTTCGTAGATCGGTATAAAACCTTTCTCAATATTTATAGCCACATCACTTTTTGGAAGATCACGGACGTGTCCATAGCTGCTTTTTACAGTGAAATCTTTACCAAGATATCCTTCAATTGTTTTGGCCTTTGCAGGCGACTCCACTATTACTAGATTAGCACTCATACGGTCATAAAATGTTTTGAATATTCTGTTGCTTTTGATTTGTTGAATGTCACAAAATATAAATAATCAAATTGATGTTTCAACAAATCAGCAAATAAAAAAGCACATCATTTTTAAAGGCGGCAAATGTATGTGGTGAAAAATGTGAGAAACCTAATATGTCCTGTGCGCCAATAATGAAAGTGGTTTTAGAAAAGAACGGAATGAAAATGTTGTCAATAATTTTGGGAATTGTTTCGGGAAATTTTTTTTTTTTCTCCTCAAAAAATCGAGACTTGATTTTAGAAACAGTACAGTGCAGAAAGGCAAATAAATTTTAAGCATTTTAAAGAAAAAACGATTCTAATGCCATTTGCAATTATGAATTAGTCCGATTCAATTGATGCCTCACTTGTGTTCTCTCCAGTGGAGAGAAAATGGTTGGGCTAATTCGTAATTACAAATGATTCTAAACTTGAGCAAAGCATTTTAGAATAATTCGTTTACTGATTCTTTCGCAGTTTACAAGTAGTAGTTTTATCAACCCTCTCGCAAGTAATGGTTCATCAATTATTCACTGGTGTTAATCCCAGCGGGATG
>JAYSWI010000419.1:0-4323 GCA_043718125.1 Flavobacteriales bacterium | reverse complement strand
CGGGCCATGATGGCTCCGTCCTCTGGGCTTGCCTGCACCACTTGCATGAAGGAAGTGCATGGCGCACTATAAAGCAATGCAATGCCACCGGCCACACATGGCGAAGCGAATGAAGTGCCTGAAGCCGCACCATAACTATTGTTGTTGGCCATGTAAACATTTTCGCCAGGTGCGCCAAGGTCAATTTGTGTTTGTCCATAGCCAGAGAAAGTTCTTACGTCAGCATTGTTGGTGGCCGTCACCGACACCATGAAAGGGCTTGGGCAGGCCGTTGGCAAATCGCCTACTACATCAATATTCACATTGTTATTTGCAGTGGCTCCGCAGCTCAATATGCCATAAGTGCCCAAGGAATCGTACATCGCACACCAGAGCGGAGCGTCTTCCGGTTGGCCACCATCGGTGCCCCAACTGCTGTTGGTAGCCACCACAAAAGCACCTTGTTGTCCTGCTGTTTCATTGTATAGTTTGCGCATCAACATGGGATACATATAGGCTGCTATCACGTTGGCTTCGCTGATGCCACCCATTTGCACTTGCATAATTTTCACATTCCAGTTTACACCAGTAACGCCCGTGTTGTTGTCGCCCTTAGAGCCAATCATGCTACTTACTTGTGTGCCATGGTTGCCAGTTGCTAAATTGTCATTTAATGCCGAGGCATTCCAACCATCCACATCATCTATGTATCCATTGTCGTCATCATCAATGTTATTGCCTGCTATTTCGTTTGTATTTGTCCAGTGGTTTGCAGCTATATCTGCTACGGCCCAATTGGCACCACCACCTTCCACAACGCAAACCACTATCTCATCGCCCAGTGCCGTGAGGCCGCCTGTGGTGATGTCCCATGCAAGGTCCGTATCAATGTCGTGATCCCCTGTTTGCACATGGTGCCATTGCTGCCCGAAAAAAGGGTCGTTTGGAACAATCCGCTCTGCTACAATGTGATTGGCTTGTGCCACAATCACCATGGGTGCGGCATTTAACAAACGAAGCATTTCTGATTTGGGTATTTCATTTTCGTCAAAGGAAAAAAGCCAGATGTGCATGTATTCACTTACACAACTCTCTACTTTAAATGTTGGTAAAATGCCTATTTGGTCATTCACCATTGTTTCCAATTGATGCGGATTTGCATCCTTTTCTAACTGAACCAAAGCTTGGCCAAATACAGTGGCGGCTTGTTGCGAAAAGGCTGAAAGGCTGGTGCATAATAACACGAGGAGCAAGTAAATTTTATTCATAGATGATTTTGATTGAATGCAAAAATGGGGTTTAAAAATTTCGCCAATGTTATGGCGAAGAAATTTTTGTACACGTAAGATGTGTTATGCCCTATTGGCATCCTATTTATTTTAGATGCTAAGGAACTTTTGATTTTATTGAATCAGAATTGTTACGACCAGCTGTCTGGGCGCAAGCATGCGTGGGCAGTTGATTTGTTTTGTTTGAAAAATGTTTTTCATTTTCACCTCTGTATATATGCGCAGAGGTTATCTGATTGACGTATATGGTCTGTGAATATGTACAGAAGTGTATGGTGGCCACTGCCAGGCATCTGGGACATGTAAGAAAGTGTGGTTGGACTACCTCTGTCACAGGGCTATGTCTTGGGTCTCGTGACTAGGCCACGAGCCGAAGCACGTGGTTAGATCATCGCATTTTTGTTGTTTGGCGGGCTGAATCCCGCATGGGGTGGGCGACAAATGAACATTTTTTACCCGTAAACTTGGTAGGCCCGCTAATCTATCTAAACTTTATTACGCTAGTACTTTCACACCGTGCAACGTGAAACCCTTTTTGCTGATGTAATTGTGCCGCAGGCTTTGCCGCAACTGCTTACCTACCGTGTGCCTTTGGTGCTAAACGATTTGGTGTGTGTTGGCCAGCGCATCATTGTGCAATTGGGGAAAAGTAAATTGCTGACGGGCATCATTCGCAGGCTGCACACACAAGCCCCCTCGCGCTATGAGGCCAAATACATAGAAGCCATACTGGACGAAAAACCACTCATTCACGAAACACAATTGCAACTGTGGGAGTGGATAGCTGGCTACTACTGCTGCACCGTTGGAGAAGTGATGAATGCCGCCCTACCAAGTGGGTTGAAACTTTCCAGCGAAACAAAATTTTCATTAAATCCCGAATGGACAGAGATGGAAATGGAATGGACTGAGAAGGAACAAAAAATTATTTTCGCCTTACAGTCGCGTGGGCACATCACAGTGGACGATGCTTCTGAAATTCTTCAACTAAAACAGGTGCAGACAGTGCTGAAATCATTGATAGAAAAAGGGGCCATCATCAGCGAAGAAGAATTGCGAGAGAAATTCAAACCCAAAACAGTGGACTTCGTCACGCTGGGCATTGCGGCCGATACCGAGGAAAAACTTCAAATCATTTTTGCAGAATTAGAAAAACGTAATGCACAAAAACAAAGTGATGCCCTCCTACTTTTTCTTCAACTAAGCAGTTGGGATGAAGGCAAAAGAAATGAGGTGCCTCGATTGAAATTGCAAGAAGCCGCCAAGGTGAATAGCGGAGTGATTGGCGCAATGGCGGAGAAAAATATTTTTGAAGTAAAGTCGAAAGAAGTAGGCAGGCTTGCAAAACACTTGCTTGCATCTGACCGTGTCAAATCACTTTCAGAAGCACAACAGAATGCGCTGAATGCAGTGAATGAATCGTTCAAAGAAAAAGATGTGGCACTGCTGCATGGAATAACATCCAGCGGCAAAACAGAAATTTATGCCACGCTGATTGAAGAGGCATTAAGGCGTGAAAAACAAATTCTTTTTCTATTGCCAGAGATTGCGCTGACCACACAAATCATTCATCGTTTGCGCAAATATTTTGGCAACAGAGTAGGGGTATATCACAGTGGATATAGCGACAACGAGCGCACCGAAGTTTGGAACAAAGTGCTGAGCGATGTGCCGGGAGAATGTGACATCATACTTGGCGCACGCAGCGCATTGTTTCTTCCATTCAAAAGACTTGGCCTAGTGATAGTGGACGAGGAACACGACCAGAGCTACAAACAGCACGAGCCGGCACCCCGCTACCACGCCCGCGATGCAGCGATATGGTTGGCAAAAAAATTCGATGCGAAAGTCTTGTTGGGTTCCGCCACACCTGCCATAGAAACATTCTGGAATGCAAAACAAAATCGCTTTGGCCTGGTCACTTTAAATCAACGCTTTGGTGGAATAGAATTGCCCGAAATAGACATCTGCGATTTGAGGCCCGAGATAAAAGCAAAAACGATGAAGAACAATTTCAGCTCTCATCTTCTTGCAGGAATTCAGCAAGCATTGGCTGCAAATGAACAAGTTATTCTATTTCAAAATAGGAGAGGTTATACGCCACTTTGGGAGTGCCACTCGTGCGGTTGGATACCGCAATGCACCCGTTGCGATGTCAGCCTTACATATCACAAACAAGCCGCCCAGCTCAAATGCCACTACTGCGGATATAGCACTCCGCCTGTGCAAGCGTGCCATGCTTGTGGCAGCACCGATGTGCGCATGTTGGGTTTTGGCACCGAAAAAATTGAAGAAGATTTGCAATTGTTTTTTCCCGATGTGCGTGTGCAACGCCTGGATTTGGACACTACAAGAAGTAAGAGCGGTTATCAAAAAATAATCAGTGATTTTGAAAGTGGACATACACAAATATTGGTGGGTACGCAGATGGTCACAAAGGGATTGGACTTTGACAATGTGTCGCTGGTGGGGATAATGAATGCCGATAAAATGCTGAACTATCCTGACTTCCGCAGCATGGAACGCGGCTACCAACTGATGATGCAAGTGGCAGGAAGAGCGGGCAGAAAAAACAAACGCGGCAAAGTGATCATTCAAACCTACACCCCACAACATTGGTTGTTGGACATGATAAAAGTGGGCGACTACAATGGTTTTTTTGAAAAAGAAATACTGGAGCGCCATCGGTTTGCATATCCGCCCTATGTGCGCATGATGCGCCTTACGCTGAAACATAAAGAAGATGACATGTGCGAAAAAGCAGCGGAAATGGTTGGAAAAAAACTGCGTATGATGTTGGACGATCGATTGCTTGGCCCGGAGCGACCTTATGTGCCGCGTATCAACAATTATTACCTGCGTCAGATGCTGGTGAAGTTGGACAAGCGGCCGGAGAGCAATCAATTAAAAACAGACATTGTGGCGCGTGTGAAGGCAATATTGCTTGAGAATGAATTTAAACAAGTGCGATTGGCGGTGGATGTGGAACCTGTATGAGGTAAACATGCTTTATGAAAAGGGGTTAGCCATTAGAAAAGGGGTTAGGAATTAGGGG
>JAYSWI010000418.1:0-1511 GCA_043718125.1 Flavobacteriales bacterium | reverse complement strand
CAGAACAGATGATGGATGAAATGTGTGCAGCACTTGGTGGACGGGCTGCAGAAGAAGTGACCTTCGGAAAAATATCGACCGGTGCATTGAGCGATTTGGAGAAAGTGACCAAACAAGCGTATGCAATGGTTTCCATTTATGGCTTGAACAAGAAAATCGGAAATCGCAGTTATTATGACAGCAGTGGCGAATCGCAATTCACAAAACCATACAGCGAAGAGACCGCACGGGTGATAGACGAAGAGGTAAGTAAATTGATAGAACGTGCTTATGAAAAGGCGAAAGAATTACTTTCAAATAACAAAGCAAAACTTGACGCACTTGCAAAGAAACTACTGGAAAAGGAAGTCATTTTCAAAGATGATTTGTTGGAAGTGCTTGGCGCAAGAACTTGGGCCGAACGCGAACAGGTGGACTTGACACCAATACCTGTTGTAGCCACAGTGCCTGTGCCTGTGCCTGCTTCACCTACCAACTGATACTTATTCTTTGTTCAAAATAGTCTGAAACTATTTTGGAAATAAAATGTAAATATCCCGCACGTGCTGAGGTAAATGCTGATAGAGTAACCATAAACGCTCCAATACATTTTCCAATCGAACGTTTCACCGATTGGAAAATGTATTGGAGCGTTTTATTTATAAAGTCACAGTGTATTTTTTTGATTTGGCTCTAAGGAACTATTTTTATATAGTTAGAGCCAAATAAAAACAAGAAAGTCATGTCTTCAATTTGACACTTTTAAATACTAAAATCTAATTAAATATTCAAAATTGATTTGGCTCTAACTCGATATAATTGCATACTTGTGGCCAAATCAAAAATTGATACCTACAATTATTGCGAACAATAATTTGAAGGCATAAGAAGAATATAAGTATGCAATACGGAAATGTTCCTATCCGTTCATCTCAACAATTTTCAATCACCACGGCACTTGCCCCGCCACCTCCATTGCATATAGCTGCGCCACCAATCTTTGCATTGTTTTGTTTCAGAACATTAATAAGTGTAACAATAATTCGCGCACCGCTGCATCCCAATGGATGCCCAAGTGACACAGCGCCACCATTAACATTCACCTTGGCCGCATCCAATCCCATCATATTATTATTAACTATACCAACCACACTGAACGCTTCATTCAATTCCACATACTCCAAGTCCGACATTTGCAAACCTGCTTTTGAAACAGCTTTTGGCAGTGCCAATGAAGGAGTGGTGGTGAACCATTCCGGTGCTTGCTCTGCATCGGCATAACTTCTCAATTTGGCAAGCGGCTTAAGGCCCAACGATTCCATTTTTTCCTTGCTCATCAAAACCACTGCCGCTGCGCCATCATTCATAGTACTGGCATTGGCTGCAGTCACCGTTCCTTCTTTTGAAAACACTGGTTTCAGTTGTGATACCTTTTCAAAATTCACATTTTTATATTCTTCGTCTTCCGTTATGGTGATGGTTTCGCCTTTGCGTCCTGTCATTTGCAGTGGCACAATCTCGTCATTAAATTT
>JAYSWI010000417.1:0-4339 GCA_043718125.1 Flavobacteriales bacterium | reverse complement strand
TACCATTTTCAATACTCGTAAACTGCGAAAGAATCAGTTTATTTTTTTATTTATTACGATATGCAAATGCCAATAATTCTAATTTCTGTGGCTGGTTTTTATTCTAACTAAGCAAAGTGGCTTGCATTTATTTCTACTTTCGTTTCCTAATAATCAAAACCAAATGAGAATATTTTTCACATTTATTGGTCTCTTCCTTTTCTTGAGTAATGCTCAAATAAATGCGCAAACTGAAGGCTCGTCCTTCACGCTTACAGGCATGGGTGTGGCCACACCATTTGCTCGCGACTATCAAGCCTTGGGCATCAATCCCGGCAATCTTGGCATTACGTCAGATTATGAAAAAACAGTCACCTTGGGACTGATGGAAGTAGGTGTGTCGTTGTATTCTTCATCGCTCACCAAAGAGGAAGTAAAGCAGAATATTTTGCGTCAAAAAATCAAAGCGTTTTCTCAAGAGCAACAAAAATTGTATGCCACTGAGTTTGCCAATTCTGCCAATGCGTTGGATATTGATTTTTCGCAGATGGGTATGTCGGTTGAAACAAAAAAAATCGGAACCTTCGCGTTTCGTGTTCGCGATAGGGTTAATTTTTATTACGAATTGGGTCCCAAAATTTCGGAGATAATGTGGTTGGGTTATACCGCCTCTTACTTCGATTCTTTGGTGGTAAATTACAATGGAGTCAACGACACTATAGCCAACTCCCCCACCTTGGCCGACTCTACTTTGCAACATATTGTATCCGGTTTTACGCCTGTGGATAGTGCTTCCAACATCACAGAGTTGTTGCAAGGCACCAAGTTGCGCTTCAGTTGGGTGCGAGAATTTAATCTTGCATGGGGCAAAAAAATATTCAGCAACGACAACGTGAAATTACACGCAGGCATTGGTTTGAAAATGTTGGTTGGGCAGGGCTTGTTGGCAATAGATGCACACGATGGAAGTACACAAGCCTTTAGCGCATTGTCACCAGTTTTTGATGTGGACTACACCGACATTTCAGCAAATAATCCTTCAGCTTTACCTGCTGATGCCAAGCCTTTGAAACCCGTTGGTTTGGGCTTTGGTGTGGACTTAGGGGCAACACTAGTTTGGAAAGAGCACTTCATATTTAGCGCAGCAGTAAATGATATTGGAAGCATAACGTGGGATGGAAATATTTACAAACTAAAAAATACGCAGCTTACCACAAGCAGCAACTCAGGTCTTGAAAGTGTCGATTTCTATGAGCAGATTTCTAACATCAACGGCAATGATGCACTGATAGAATGGCAAGGTGCCGAAAAGTTGACCACCAAACTACCCACCACTTTGCGCCTTGGCGCTGGCTATGCAAAGCACCAAGGGCTTAAATTGGGTATCGACATCATAGCACCCATGAACGATGATGTGGCCAGTATGGAGCGTGCAGTGATAGCAGTTGGTGGAGAATATTGCCCAATGAAATGGCTGCATCTGCAAGCTGGTTTTGTTTCGGGCGGCAATTACGATTCAAAGATTCCTGTGGGCATTTATTTCACCTTGGGCAAACAAGGTGGATATGAATTTGGCTTTGCATCGCGCGACCTGATTACCTTCTTTTCCAAAAATCAGCCTACTGTAAGTATGGCCTTTGGATTTTTGCGATTTAGAATGTGATGAATGTATAAGATGCGCTAAGAACTACACCTTGCAGGTGACTGATCAGAATTGAAGATTTGGCCGAGCGCATTTTTGGTTTAGATATGCCGCACATTGAACAAGTTTATTTTGTTCGAATGCAACAACTCAATTTTTATTTACATATCACTTTGGTAAAATTATTCTTTCGGGCATTGCTTTTTTTCAGTCCCATTTCCATGCTTGGTCAAGCAAAAGTTTGGGTGTTTCTGACGGACAAAAAAAATGTCAGTTTCGAACCGCTTGCCTATTTCGATCAAAAAGCCATAGAGAGAAGAAAGCTAGAGGGCCTAAGTCTCAATGATACTACTGACTTTCCAGTGGATGAAATTTATGTGCAAGAAGTACGATCTATTTGTGATAGCGTGTGCGGAACATCGCGTTGGTTTAATGCAATAGCATGTATGGCTACTCAAAGTCAAATAGAAAACATGGAGCAATTGTGCTGTGTAAAAGAAGTAAGACACATGCAATCCGCGCCTTTGATTTTGAACGAGAAAAACGTGACTGCAAGCACGGACAATGAAAATGACAAAGCCATTCTTTTTGCGCAAACAGAACGGATGCAATCCAGTTTGCTACGCGCGAAGGGGCTTACGGGCAAGGGAGTTCGTATTGCAGTATTCGATGCGGGCTACAAAGGGTTTTTGGAAGACACAGCTTTTCAGTACATCATCACAAATGGAAAAATAAAAGCCACTTATGATTTTGTCAACGATAAGAAATTTGTTTTTGGAACTCACTTGCATGGCACTTATGTAATGTCATGTATAGGAGGCATGGACGCGAACAATTTTTTTGGGTGCGCAACGGATTCAGAATTTCTTTTAGCCAGAACGGAACAGGCCATTTGGGAGCGAACGGTGGAGGAGGAAAATTGGGTGCTGTCCTTGGAATGGGCAGATAAATGGGGAGCCGATATTGTGAATTCTTCACTGGGCTACACCAATCAATTTTATTTCAGCAAGGACATGAATGGGAAGAAGAGCATCATTTCGCAAGCCGCGTCTATGGCTGCGCACAAGGGCATATTGGTAGTGAGTAGTGCTGGCAATGAAGGCACCAACTCGTGGGAAGTGATTGGCGCACCAGCGGATGCCGACAGCATCTTGACCATTGGAGGAGTGGATCCTTGGACGGGTTTTCACTCGGGCTTTAGCAGCTATGGGCCAACTTCCGATTTGCGCATGAAGCCAAACCTTAGTGCATTTGGTTATGCCATCACCACTGCCAACAATAATTTGAATTTGAGTTCGGGAACTTCCTTTGCAAGTCCTCTGGTAGCAGGGTTTGCAGCGTGCATAAAACAATTGCATCCGGAGTGGACTGTCAGAAAATTATATGATCAGTTGCAGATGAGCGGCCATCTTTATCCATACTTCGACTATGCGCATGGATACGGCATTCCACAGGCAGATTATTTCTTGCCCGATGATTTGCAAATCGAAAAGTTGGCTGATTCGCTAATTACAATAGTGATTACATACAACAAAAACCTGAATCGTTTCGAAGTGATATTAAATGATTCGAATGCGGATTCAAACTATTCGGAAAAGATGCAAGAATGGAAACAGGAACGCAATTATCATCAACCAATAGATTATTTGTACTTACACATTGAGGACGCAAAAGGAACATTGTTGAAGTATGAAGTAATAGAACCAATGGAGGATGTGGCCGCAATGATAGAGAATTTTTATGCGGATGATTGTGTCCTGCGTGTGCATTGGAAAGGAGCAACTACTGAGCGTAATATTGGAATATTAAAATTGAATTGTAAATGAATTTGGGATGATGCAAGCACGATTAAATATTTGGATGGTCAGGTTTTGTTTGTTGGCAATTTGTCTGATTACGACACTCAATTTTATAGCGCAAAAAGTAGTGTTGGAGCGCAACGTGACCAGGCAAATGGAACGCACCTATCAAGATAGCTCAGGGCCAAATGGCAACTGGTTTGCGCATTCTATTTGGGGTGTGGGTCTTATTCTTCCCATCAATCAAAATGATAGTGCAGCAATAAAGGAAAATTCGCAAAGCAATATTTTCTATTACGGAGGTCGTGGCAAAGTCAAGTTGAACAACACCTTTTCCATCGGCTTTGACCTGTTTTATATGCACCAGCGTTATCAAATAAAGCAATCGGATTCGATCAACATTTTTTCATTAGGGTTAAAGAACAACAGTCAGAAGCTCAACTTTAACTCCGTGGGGTTGGGTGGCTATGTGCGTATCAATTTCGGAAAAAGGGGCAACATCATTGGGAGGTATTTGGACATTGGTGCGGACATCAACTATGTGTTTAGCGAACGTTTGTTCGCGAAGAATAAAGTGGACGCGGCTACCAACGGAGGTGCTGATATCGTCAAGACTTCATACACCCATTTGGATTACACCAAGCAGCACCAAGGTTTTGGAATGCTTCGTTTTGGTGTAAATAATATTTGCCTTTTTACACGTTTTCGTGTGACTGATTTGTTTGTTCATTCAAACAATTTTTATAGTGTCGGAAAAGTTCCTGAGCTGCCTTTGGTCACCGTAGGTTTGGAGTTTTCCAAATTGTAAAATGCGATATTGACGCAATCACATTGTGTGTATTGAAAAATTATTTTCACATATTAGGTTTAGAGAATGGTGCTACTGATGCAGAGGTGCGCAGAGCCTACAGGGCCTTGG
>JAYSWI010000416.1:0-4352 GCA_043718125.1 Flavobacteriales bacterium | reverse complement strand
TGGTTTCCGCTTATCGCACCTATGTCAGGGAGTAGACTATAAATGCACATATTGTTCGGATTCCAATTCACTACTTGTTGTGCATCCGAATTGTAGCCTGTCGGGCCATTTTCAAAGGAGCCATTTACAATTAGGTCTTGTTGAATTAGACATGGGCCTTGCGCCATCGCTATTTGAAACTGAGCAAATAGGATAATAAAAAAAGAGATATTTTTTTTCATAATGAAATAGAATTAAAAAACTGCCTACTCTGTTATATTGGCTTTTCGGCATTCGCCATTTATGTAATAAATACGGTACAACTAGTCAATAATGATTTTGCCAACTGAACTCTTTTCTATGGAAATGACTTGAATGAGATAGACTCCTTTTGAAAGTGCCTCTGCATTTATTTCAGTTATTGTTTCGCTATCACCAGCGGTTTGCGTCAAACATTTTTTTCCAAATTGATCATAAATAGAAATGATAGAAGAAGGCATGTTGTGTTCAATCTTGAATGATGCACTGGTAGGATTCGGATATGCTGTGATGCTATTGCCAGTTGGATTGGCAAAGCCACCTGGTGGTGAACAACATTCTTGTGTAGCTGCGCCAGCAAAAACCGTTACCTTATCCGTGATTGCACCGCAACTTGATGTCCGCGTTAAAGTGTACGTTCTGGTAATACTAGTTGTGACTGACGTCAAGGATGATGTTGGAGACGCAACGCCCGTTGTTGGCGTCCAGCTATATGTGCATCCTGTTGTTGCTGTATAACCGATTGTTGTTGTGTTGCTATTTGCACAACAATTGCTAACAACTGACTTGTCAGGGCCAGCAATGTTTATGTCAAAATCTAACTGTTTAGGCATACTGAAGCATTGGCCTCCTCCGTAGTTGCCATTACCAAATAGAGTGATAGTAGGGCCGGTGCTAATTGTGTTGTTAGAAGTATTGATTTTCCCAAGAGCTGTTCCTGCATTGTTGGAAACATAGATGAATCCATCAATACCCATTTCAGGATATGCATAATTGTAATTTGCTGTATTTGGGATTGAAACTAAAGAACTATTAGATGGGGTAAAAACTTTTATGCCAGGATAGGTTGACATGAAGACTTTATTGCCTCCGGAATTCCATTCCAAGCCGTATATAACAGAAGCACCCGTTATGACTGGACTAATAACCGTAATCAGAAGTCCCGATGAATTCAGTGTTGCTACATTCAGTTGTGTATCACCCCAAGCTAGTTTATTGCCGCCTGTTGACATTTCCATTTCATTTGATCTATATTCAACGCTTGGTTGAGTTGATGAATCAAAAACAACAGTCTTTTGGCCTATTCCGGCATTAGTGATAGTGTACCTGTTTAAGGAAGTATTAGTCAGGTAATATAAAAACCTTGTATGATCAGAGCGCAGCGGGCCTATCGCAATTGGGCATTGATTGCCTGGGTTTTCATCAACGAATGTTCCACTTTGTGTCAAGGTCGGTGTTGCACTACTGCAATCTACAATTGCAAAACCAAATCCATTGCCTGTTTGTCCTCCAAGCAATGTATAAATAATGTAGAATTTTCTGCAACTCTGATTTGGAATTGGTACAATATGAATTTCTGGTGTGCTGGTAGTGCATGAATAAAATGGGCCGGTCAGATTGGCCAGATATCCCATGGAGTTCCCAGCCGCTGATATAACGCTATGGTCCTGCACATAGAAAAGCAAGTTGCCAGAACTATCAAACGCTCCGTTCGCACCAGTGTGCTGATTTCCACCTGCACCTGCCAAAGAGGAGATACTTGGGGAAGGAAGCAGTTTTAATTTGTTTGGAGGCAGAACAAATTCAGGGCTTTGAGCCAAACATGAAAATGCACATATCATTAGTATAAAAGAACTAATTACTTTTTTCATAAAATTATAGATTTAAGAGAATTGCCTACTCTGTTTTGATTTGGCTTTTCGGCAATGGGCCAGCTCAAATGACTTTCATGCACTGTGCACAGTTGATGAACGGAGCGTTTGAGCAAGCCAAATGTGTGGTGATTGCCAAGTGTGGCACAATGCTGAATTGTGGTGATTTTGACATCACCAAAAGATGTGATGCAGCGGAAACCTTAGAACCGTGATTTTCCGCTCTTATTTAAAGCTTCCACTTTTGATTGCACTTGCAGTTTTTCGTAGATGTGACGTATGTGTGTGCGCACGGTGTTGATACTTAGAAATAGTTCATCTGCGATCTCTTTCATTCTTTTGCCATCGGCAAGCAAATCGAGTATTTCATTTTCCCGTGTGGAGAGCATTTGTGCCGCATTGTTGGCCTTGGGTTGAAATGAGTCCACCACCTTGCGGGCTATGGTGGGGCTCATAGGCGAGCCGCCTGCTAGCAATAGTTCTAGGGCTTCAAAAATTTCGTGTACTGGTGCGCGCTTCAGTATGTAGCCCGATGCACCCGCTTTCAATGCATCAAATATTTTATCAGCATCTTCATACACTGTACACATCATTATTTGTGTTTCCGGATACTTGCGTTTCAATAGCTGCACGCACTCAATGCCCGATAGGCCAGGCAGGTTGATGTCCATGATAACTGCATGGGGTCGAATAGCATCAAAATTACTTAGACCTTCCTCAGCATTGGCAAAGGAGTGGCAAGTATATTGGCCACTGTTCTCAAGAATAAATTCCAGATTGCCACGAAACTTTTCATGATCTTCTACTATCATAATTCGTTTCATGTTCATGTTGTCAAGTTAGGTTGGAGATGTAAAAATATGGAAATCAGTGTAGGTCTTCTCATACGCAAATAGGGTGACTGACCCAACCTTTTCCATCCCTCATTTGGGTGATAGTCGAATTTGTGGTATTTGCATTTGAGCGCATGTTCCGGAATTTTTCGTTGAAATCAGAATTGTTCCACCAAGGTTTTGAATTCTTGTTCGAATGTTTTCCAATCCATGTCCCTTTTTGCTCAGAGCCGATTTTTCCACCGCAATTCCCTTTCCATCATCTGTTATTTCTATAGTAAGCATATCGTGCTTCCATTGAATGTCAAAGCTGACCATGGATGCCTCAGCATGTTTATGAACATTGTGAAGTAGTTCCTTTATAGACAGAAATATCTGCCTGCGCACAATACTGTTGATCGCTAATTTCTGTTTATCTATAGTATGATTAAAGCTGCCTTTCAAATTGCTATGTAGGAGAAATTCTTCAAAGTAATTTTGAGTGTAAACAATGAATCCATCTATGTTGTCCTCTTTGGGATCGATAGACCAAATGATCTCATCTACTTTTTCCAGCAGGAGTGCCGCAGTGGATTCCGTCTTCCGATGCTGCGAAATTTCACGTTCGCTGAGGCCCGGATAAGAAGCGTCTATTCTGCTTTCCATCAAAAAATTGCTGATGTCGGCACCCAGATCATCATGCACATCAGCGGCTATGCGCAGTCTTTCATTCAGCAAGTCCTCTTGTCGCTTGGCCTCAACTATAGCGCGTGTGCTGCGCAACTTGAAAAGATATGCCAAAGCAAATACAATTAATGTGGCCAATGCTATTGCTATAGCAATGATTGTCCATGGTTCTTTGTACCAAGGCAATTGCACATTAAATGGAAGAATAAGAGAGTTGCTCCATTCAGAATTAGATTTTCTCGCACTAAAATGCAAGTTGTATGCGCCAGGTTGAAGGTTCGTAAAACTTAATTGTGGTATAGCAGTTTCTGTCCATGGATCTTCGTTTTTAAGCTTGTACCGATATTCCAAGCCTTGCGGATCAGAGAAAGTAATCACATCGAACTCAACAGAAATATTGGCATCATTCGATTGGAGTTCGAATCCGCTTGTGCTTAGGGCATTGTTTGAAAAATCCTTTAATGATGAAAGATAGACCCTCGGAGGTGACGCAATTACTTGGACGAAATCAATTGGAATTGCAAAGAGGCCTTTCGAAGTTCCTATCACATATTGGTTGTTATGTATCACGGCAGTTTTCACATCGTTGGATGGCATTCCTGCTTGGGTGGTGATGTTGCGTATCAACCGAAGTTTTCCCTTCTCGTACTTCAGCACTGATAGGCCTGCACTTGTAGCCACTAAAACGGTATCATCCTTAATAAATATTTTTCTACAAATGTCATTGGCCAGTCCAGATGATGCGTTAAATGTTTGAACAATTTGTTCGTCTCTCAACAATTGAATTCCACTTCCGTAGGTAGCAATGATGAGTGTGCCAGGAATCAATTCTCTAATGGCAGTAATCTTTCCTCTGAAGGAGGATTGTAAGTGATCAAATTCTTCCTTTTTTCCGTCAACACTTAGTTTACAAAGTAGCGGCCCATTGTCATACCAAAGATTTCCGGCTGAGTCATAAAAGGGG